>JAZRTI010000015.1:0-15573 GCA_045651955.1 Christensenellaceae bacterium
ACCTTCTTCCTCCTTTTTTGTTGCGTCATCCCCAACATCTTTTGTGCCGAAAGAAGGCAGGTATACCACCCCTTCGGGGGGTTGGGGGCGTTCGCGGAAAGAAATGCTTTTTTCCGCAATGGGAATTTTGCGGATATAAGGCATGTAGGCAGAAGAACTTTTGCTGTAATATCCTTCCGCAAATTCTTTTACCGATATGGGGTTCACCGTGCTTACGGTGCTTTTGTTTACCGAAAAAATTTTTTCAAAGGCAAAGGAAGATACGCCGTCTAACGGGGTGGCGGAATTGATAATATCCTTTGCTTTTCCCTGGCAAGCCGCCACTTTGGCGGCGTCTTCCGCCTTAGGGTCTTGAAAAAAGAAATCCAGCGTTTCCATCACGTTGTCCTTTACAGTGTCCTCTCCTAAAATAATCAGCGAACAAAAGGCGGTAACGGGGTACCAACCGCAGGCTTGACCGCACAAACGGATGGCTGCGCTGACCGTTCCTGCCTTTGCGGAAACCGTTTCCTGATGGCTTTTTTGGGCGGTGTCGTCTGCTTCGGGCACGGCAATTTGCAGGGAAACTTCCACTTCGCCTTCCTCCGTTTTATCTATGCCTATGGCAACCACCAGGGCGGATTGACGAATGGAAAGCAGGGTAAAATCGTTGGTTAAATACAAAACCAAAAGCAAGCAAAACGCCAGGGAAAGCAAGCGAAAGCGCAGCAGGGGAGAACGCGCCTTTTCTTTCAGATAGGAAAATGCAGACATGTTACAAGTTCTCCTTTTGTTTTAAGGGGTAAGCCGCGTCTGTTTTTTCTGACCCGTTCCGTGTATCGGATAGCGTATGGGACTTGGTACGCAGCAAAAAGAAAATCAAGGCGTAGGCAGGAAGCGCGTACTGCAAAACAAGGGCGGCAATTCCCCCGTAAAGGCGGATTTTTTCGCTGATTGCACCCAAGGCGGAGTAGGTAAAGCACAGGGCAAGAAAAACGCTGCCGAAAAACGCGCAGGCGCAAAGCCCTTGCTTTTGGATTCCCCAAAGCCGGCAAAGTGCGTAAACGGCAAAATATCCGGGTAGGGAAAGTGCCACAGCCGAAACGCCGCGCAGTAAATAAGAAAACGCCAAATCTATCCGCCCTGCGGAAGTGGAAAAAGCGCCGTATTTTGCAATATTGTAATAAGCCGCCGTTTCAAACCTTGCCAGGACGCTGAATATTGCGTAGAACAGGGCGGAAAAAAGCAAAACGGTAAGGGCAGAAAGCAAAAAGCCGCTGAAAATTTTAATCCCCTCTCTTTCTTTTACCGAAAAGGAGCCTAACAGGAAAAACAAATACAGGGGGTCGCCAAAATAAAGCAGGGCGTTAAGCGCACCCAAAAATATGGGCTTTCCGTTTCTGAACGCCACGGGAAGCAAAGCCTGCCACTTGCCTTCGGGCAGAGCAAATAAAAACAGCGCGGCAAGGGAAATCAGCGAAATAAAAAAGAAAATATCCGAAAGCCGACCGATACTGCGCACCTTTTGTACGGCAAGGAAAATACCCACCGAAAACAGGGGTAACAGGAACACCAAAAAGGGCACCGTTTCAAACAGTTCTGTGGTAACGAACCGTCCTTCTTCCCCAAAAAACAAAAAGGTTTTACCAAAGAAAAAGGGCAGGTACAGCGCACAAAGAATTTTACTGCCCACCTTGCCAAACGCCCCTTGGGTTACGCTTACAAAGGTGGCACCGCGTTTCCCCGCCCCTAAAATCAGGATAAGCAATCCGGCGTCCAAAAGAAAACATAAGGCAAGGGAAATCCACAAATCCTGCCCCACCTGCAAAGCAAGCAAGGGGGGCAAAAACAGCAGTTTTGCCATAGGGGAAAATGCCAAAAAAAATCGGGATGTTTGTGATGCGGAAACAGTGTTCATACAACTCCTTTTCTTCCTTTTAGGAAGAACGATATATTTATTTGCGCGGTTTGGAGGGGTGCATCCGCGTGCGGTTCGGGCTTTTTAAGGCGCGGGGACGCTGCGTACCGAAAAAGAAGGGGTGCTTGATAAACCCATCCGTTAAATCGGGGGAAATGCGGGGTGCGTACGGGGAAAGTTGGGGCACCCCAAAACTTTCCAGGGAAACCAGGTAAACAATAAACCCTGCCGCAAACACCGAAAGCGCGTACACGCCCCCCGTGCCCGCAATGAAAAGGGACATCAGGCGCAGTACCGTGCTAACGCCTACTAAGTCGGGAACGGTGTACATGCAAATACCGCTTACCGCCATAACAAGTACTGCCGGGGTGGAAACCAGCCCTGCGTGAATTGCCGTTTCCCCCAGAACGATTGCCCCCACTACGGATAACGCCATACCGATATATTTGGGCATGCGAATACTTGCCTCGCTCAACACTTCAAATATCAGTAAAAGCACCAGCATTTCCAGGGAGGGGGAAAGGGGAATTTCTTTAATGGAATTGACAATGGTAACCAGAAATTTTAAGGGGATTAATTGCAGTTGAAACAGTTGCGCGCCCACGTACAGTGCGGGCAGCAGAATGGATAATATCACCCCCAACAGGCGCAAAACGCGCGAAAAGGTGGCGCGGTAGGAAGAATGGTAATAGTCTTCGGGATTTTGGAAATCTTCTATCAGTAAAAAGGGCAGGGTCAGGGCAATGGGGCTGCCGTCCACAATCACCCCGATTCGCCCTTCTAACAGTTTGGCGGCAAATACGTCGGGTTTTTCGGTTTGCCCCACTTGCTTTATCAGCGCACCCGGATTTTCCTGTAAAAATTTGGCAACGTACGAAGAATCCGCAATCCCGTCTATTTGTATCTTTTCAATTTTTTTAGCGATGCGCTTTGCCAGCGTTTCGTCTGCCACGCCTTTTAAGTATACAACGGTTATGGGCGTACCCGAATATTGACCTGCGGATACGTTGCAAAAGGAAAGCGCGGGGGAGCGCAAGCGTTTGCGAACAAGCGCAAGGTTGGTTTTCATATCTTCCACAAACCCTTCCCTTGGCCCTTTTACCACAACCGAAGTGGGCGGTTCGCTGACCGTGCGGGCAGGGTATTTTCGGCAACCGAAAGCATAGCCCACACAAAACCCGTCCATAAATAAAACCGCGTCCCCACCCAAAAGGGCTTGGGTCAACGGGGTAAAGGCGGTAAGTGCTTTTACTTCGGGGCAGGAAAGGGCGGAAAGGCTGTCCTCCCCCGTAAAGGCGGCAAGGTGGGATAGGGGGGATAGAATTTGCTTTCCCAGCAGTTCTTTATCGCACAGCCCGTCCGTAAAACAAATTACGCCGCAGGTGTTGCCCACCCGTACGTCGTGAAACAGTACGTCGCTGCCGCAAACGGTTTGCTGTAAGTATTGCACGTTATCCCGGGCAAGGGGAAATAAGGAAATTTCTTTCATACGGTTAGCGTGTGGAAAAGAAGAAAAAATATGCGGGTTTGCAAAGCGCAAATTTTACTCAACGCAAAAAAATGGGTTGCCGAAAGCAAAATAAAAAACCGCCCCTGCCGGAAAAGTCCGGCAGGGGCGGCGTGATGTTGTTATTTTGCGGAAAGATTAGTTATTCCAAACGTCCGGTCTGTTATAAAGATTATCCCAGGTCCAGTACGTGTATTCAGTATCCGTAGGTGCGGTTGCACTGTAGAAAAGAACGTTGCCGCTGTCTACCTTAAAGTCTGCATCAATCAAGCCTTCGTCATACAGTTCTTCCCATTCTTCTGCGGTGCCCGTAAAGTATACCTTAAAGGAAGGTGCTTTATTGCCCGTATCAAACAGTTTGGCAACGGTTTGCTTGTGGCTAACCACTTGGAAATCCTTGGACTGCCAAATAACCGCAGTTAATTCGGAGGTGGTGGTGTAGGGACGGTAGTTGATAAACATATCCCCTTCTACCGTTTTCAGGCTTTCGGGCATAACAATCGTTGCAAAGGAGGTTGCGGGTTTCAGAACGGACGCATCATCCGCAGTAACCGAAGTTCTGCCCACGTGTTCAACGCCTTCTTGGAAGATCAGGTAGTCCATTTCGTCCAAGTCGTAGGAGTTGCTGCCACCAAAGTCGTCAGACTTAAAGAACCAGGACATTTCCCCTGCATCTAACTTGCTTGCGCCCACAAAGGGTACGGAAAGTGCCTGAATCCAAGAACAATCCGCAAACGCGTACTGCGCAATGCGTTCAACGCCTGCGGGAACTTTTAAGGTAACCCATTCCAGGGGAGTTAAGCCCGTGGTTTCGTTAACGCCGCCGTTCCAAACAAGGTCGGTATCCTTAAATGCATAACTGCCGATAAACTTGGTGTTTTCGTGGATGGGATAGCCAAAGCCGTCCGTTTCGGGATTCAAACTGGTATTGTTAAATACTTCGCTGGATGCGTAAATCATATAGGGGTTGCTTACGCTGCTGATGTATTTGCCGTGTTTTTCTACTTTATAGTTGGTAACGGTGTTGCCTTCCAAGCAGAAGTCGCCGAAGTAGGAGAATTTGTCGCTTACGGTAAGTGCAAATTCCTGACCTGCGTTCTTAAACGCGTTGTTACCGATAAATTCTACCGTGTTGGGAACGGTAATGGTAACGCCTTCGTTTGCAGACATAAACGCTTCGTGGCCGATACCCACAACGCCTTCGGGAATGGTAATGTTCAACGTTTTGCCATCCTTTTCGGGTGCAACTTGGCTGAATACTTTTTCACCGATAACTTTGGTGTGGGGGCAAATGGTAACTTTCTTATGACGGGAAGATTCGTCAATGCCTTGGTAACGAACCAGCGCAAGATAGGGGTTGTTTGCGTTCCCTACGTATTCGCCGCCGTTCCATTTGGTGATGCTGTTTTTGTAGTAGGAGCCCGAACCGATGGAAAGGTATACGCTGCGTACCGAATCGGGAAGGGTCAACTTAAAGTTTTCGTATGCTTCTTCGGTGCCGGGCATATCTACGTATACTTCCTGCACGCCCTTGCCCAGTTTCAAGGTTTCAATTTCCATAAAACTGCAAGAGTCGTATTCCATTCTGCGAAGGGTGCTGGGGAACTGTGCATATTTTACGTATGCGCTTTCAAAAGCACCTTCTTCAATAACTTCAATACCGGGCATCAAAAGCAGTTTTTCGTCCAAATAGGACTGTCTGCCGCTTGCGGTAAAGCCGTTTTTCAAAACGTGCGTTACTTTTTTGCCATTGTATTCGCCGGGAACGATAAAGTAACCGCTATCTTCGTTTTCGTTAGCGTTTTGGGGAATACTTTGCCAACCGCTTTGGTTATAGTTTACGTATCTTTTTCTTACGCCGTAACTGTCCGTACCGGGAAGATAGATAAATTCAAAGTAATCGTAGTTAATGGGGTTTGCTTGTTCCGCAGCCAAAATTTCTGCGTCCGTACCCAAGTCCGCAGTCAAGTCCACGGGGGTTGTGGGAAGTTTGGGTGCTTTGTCCCCACCGCCGCCAAGACATCCCGTAAGGGATACGCAAAGGGAGGCGCCAAGGCACACGCAAAGTAACGTTGTGATTAGTTTTTTCATATCACATCTCCTTAAAATTTTTTCGGTTTTATAAATAAAACGCAAAAGGCATTATAGCACTCTCATTCCCGTTCGTCAAGCAAAAGAAGATACAAAAAATAAGAAAAATTTTATTAAAAATAAAAAACGCCCCCTTGCGGAAGCGTAAATAACAAAGTTTGCGTGTGCAAAATTCGGTGTAAAAAATCCAAGCGGTTATTCTTGGAATTGCCGCAAACACAAGTTGGCGTGCACGGTCATAAACACACCCAACAGCACGGTTAATGCGCAGATAATTCCCCCCGTTACGGCGTTATACGCGGCAGTGCTGCCCGTTGCGTAGTTGTAAAGCAGGGAAGTTTGCAGGGCAAGGATGGAAACCATGGCGTCTGCAAGCCCGATATCCCGCAATGCACGGATGGAATAATCGGCGTGGCGGTACGCCTTTACGGTATTCAGCGTGCCCATAACCACCTTGTAAAAGGCATACGCGGCAAAGGCAAACACCGTCCAACCCAAATGAACGAAAGCGGTGCCGTCCACCACCACCTGCACCAGTGCGCCCGAAAGGCAAAGGGGTAATACGGTAAGTAAAATTCCGCAGGCGCGGTAGGTTCTCAGTTCGGCAATCCGCAGTTGCTCGGGTTGGGTTTTCAAGCCTTTTCGGGTATAAGCATGGAAAAATAAAACCCTGCCACGCAACACGGTCAGCAGTAAATAATACAGGGCAAGTGCTCCGTACCAAAAGGAGTGGGCAAGCCCCGCAACCACTGCGTGAAAGAATACGTACAGCACGTTAAAACCGAAAGAAACAATGGAAAACATCACCGTACGGAAAGAATATTGTTCCAGCATGCGCACGCCAAATTCGCTGCGGCGAATATGCTCAATGCACTTTTCCCGAAAGCGTGGGGTGTAGGTTACGGTGGTGAACAGGGCAACAAGCAAAAAGAAGGACGTAATGGCATAAATTGCATAGTTTATGTAAAGCAGCGAAGGAACGGTTAAAAACAGCAAAGATAAAAGGGAGGCTGCTACCAATAAAAGCGTAGCAACCCAAAGCAATGCAACTTGCCACCCTGCCGGGTGTTTCATCCAATGCCACAAGCGTCCCCAAAAACCCATTTTATCCTATCCCGTTCGGTTTTTATCCGTAAAAGAATGCAATAGGGCTGCCGCAAGAAGCATAAAAGCCGTTTGCGCATACTTTTACTTATCCACTATAACACAAGTTTTTCAAAAAGTAAAGAAAAACACCCCTAAAAGGTGCTTTTGATTGCGAAAAGAAGGACTTTTTTCAAAAAGAAGAAGAAATCCCCCTTGAAAAAGTTGACGAAAGGGCAATAAATGTGTTACCCTTGTGGCGGAATATTTTTATTCTAAAAATAAGCAAAAGGGCAGGGAGCCGCCCCTCGTTTTACGGCAGGGGATTCCCGGAAAGGCGCAAAGAATGAAAATCGCATTTGAAAAAGCAAAAGAATTAAAACCCTTGATTCCCGAAGAAAAGTTGGGCTTTGGCAAGGTTTTTACTGACCATATGTTTGTAATGGAATATGAAGAAGGAAAGGGCTGGCAAAACGCCCGTATCGTACCCTTCGGTTACATCTCTTTGCATCCGGCATCTACCGTACTGCACTACGGCGCGGAAATTTTTGAAGGCTTGAAGGCGTACCGCAGGGAGGACGGCGGTGTGCAACTGTTCCGCCCCATGGAAAACATCCGCCGCATGAACCGTTCGGCAGAACGTATGAGCCTACCCCTTTTGGACGAAGAAGAAGCCATGCAAATTTTAACCGAATTTGTAAAAACCGAACAGCGGTGGGTTCCCAAGTCCTTTGGTACATCCCTTTACCTGCGTCCCTTTATGTTTGGGAACGACGAATCCCTTGGGGTACACGCGGTACACCGCGCAACCTTTATGCTAATTGCTTCCCCCTCGGGCAGCTACTATGCGGAAGGGATTAACCCCGTAAAAATTATGATTGAAAAGGAAGACGTGCGTACGGTACGCGGCGGTACGGGTTACGCCAAGTGCGGCGGCAACTACGCGGCAAGCACCCGCGCAGGCGAACGCGCCGCCAAAAAGGGCTATTCGCAAGTTCTGTGGCTGGACGGCGTGGAAAGAAAGTATATTGAAGAAGTAGGCGCAATGAACGTCATGTTCAAAATTGGGGAGGAAATCGTTACCCCCATGCTTACGGGAAGTATCCTACCCGGCATTACGCGGATGAGCTGTATTGAAGTACTGAAAAGCAAGGGCTACAAGGTAAGCGAACGTCTGCTTTCGGTAGATGAACTTTTGGGCGCGCTGAAAAACGGCACCTTAAAGGAAGCCTGGGGCTGCGGCACCGCAGCGGTGGTTTCGCCCATCGGCAAACTTGCCTTTGGGGAAGAAGAATACGAAGTGGGCGGCGGTAAAATCGGGGAAGTAACCCAAGAACTTTACGATACGCTTACGGGCATGCAGTGGGGCAAAACCGAAGATACGTTCGGTTGGATTACCCGCATTTCTTAAAGCATTTTTTTAGGAGCGAGAATGAAAAATTACACGAAATACAAAAAGCAGTTTTTTGAACCGCAAAACGTTACGATGGACTGGGTGAAAAAGTCCGTCATTGATAAGCCCCCCGTTTGGTGCAGCGTGGATTTAAGGGACGGGAATCAGGCGTTGATTATTCCCATGAGTTTGGAAGAAAAGTTAAAATTCTTTAACGTACTTGTCAGCCTTGGGTTTAAGGAAATTGAAATCGGATTTCCCGCGGCAAGCGAAACCGAATACGAATTTTGCCGTACGCTGATTGAAAAGAATTTGATTCCGGAGGACGTAACCATTCAGGTTTTAACCCAAAGCCGCGAACATATCATCAAAAAGACGTTTGAAGCGATTGACGGTGCAAAAAACGCCATCGTTCACTTATACAATTCCACTTCGGTAGCGCAGCGCGAGCAGGTGTTCAAAAAGGAAAAAGCGGAAATTGTGGAAATTGCCAAATTCGGCGCGAAACTGCTGAAAGAATACCGCAAAACCGCCAAGGGCAACGTTCGCTTTGAATATTCCCCCGAATCCTTTACGGGTACCGAACCCGAATTTGCCGCCGCCATTTGCAACGAAGTGTTGGATATTTGGCAGCCTACGGCAAAGGACAAGGTGATTATCAACCTGCCCGTAACCGTTTCGCACAGTATGCCCCACGTATACGCAAACCAAGTGGAATACATGTGCAAAAACCTGCACGGCAGGGAAAACGTAATTATCTCCCTGCATCCGCATAACGACCGCGGCTGCGCGGTGGCGGATAGCGAACTTGGGTTACTTGCCGGGGGGGACCGGATTGAAGGTACGCTGTTCGGCAACGGGGAACGCACGGGGAACGTGGATATCATCACCCTAGCACTGAATATGTTTAGCCAAGGGATTGACCCCGGGCTGGATTTTACAGACCTACCCAAAATTACCGAAACGTACGAAGAAGTTACCCGCATGCGCGTTTACGAACGTCAGCCTTACAGCGGCAAACTGGTATTTGCGGCATTCAGCGGTTCGCATCAGGACGCAATCGCCAAGGGTATGAAATGGCGGGAGGACGGCAAGGAGGATTACTGGACTGTTCCGTATCTTCCCATTGACCCCACGGACGTTGGCCGCGCGTACGAAGCGGACGTTATCCGCATCAACTCGCAATCGGGCAAGGGCGGTATCGGTTATATTTTGGAAACGCAGTTTAAGATGGTTCTTCCCATGAAAATGCGCGAAGCGTTCGGCTATCACGTAAAAAGCGTTTCGGACCACGCGCATAAGGAACTTTCTCCCCAGGAAGTATACGATATTCTGGTGCAAGACTTTGTAAACCGCCAAACGGTGGTGAAAGTGGTAAACGAACAGTACCTGCCCACGGGTGAAGGGGTTACGGGGAACGTAACCGTATCGGTAAGCGGCGTGGAAACCACCCACTTTGTTTCGGGGAACGGGCGGCTGGACTGCGTAAGCAACGCCTTAAAAGCAGCAACGGGCAAAACCTTTACTTTGGAAAGCTACACGGGGCACGCGTTAGAAGAAACGTCTTCGGCAAAAGCGGCTTCGTACGTATCCGTAACCGCAGGGGGTAAAACCTACTGGGGTGTGGGGATACACGGTGATATTATGAAATCTTCGGTAAAAGCGCTGGTTTCCGCGCTGAACCGTATGATGGAAGGAGAAAACGCATGAAACTAACGGGTGCGGAAATTTTAATTGAATCGCTGATTGAGCAAGGGGTTACGGATGTTTTCGGTTATCCCGGCGGTCAGGTTATAAACATTTACGACGCGCTGTATAAGTACAGCGACAAAATCAACCACGTATTAACGGCGCACGAACAGGGCGCTTCGCACGCGGCGGACGGGTATTCGCGCGCAACGGGCAAGGTGGGCGTTTGTATTGCCACCAGTGGCCCCGGCGCAACCAATTTGGTTACGGGGATTGCAACCGCTATGCTGGATTCTATTCCCATGGTTGCGATAACGGGAAACGTGCCTTGCAGTTTAATCGGTAAGGACAGTTTCCAGGAAATTGACATCACGGGCATAACCCTTCCCATTACCAAGCACAACTACTTTGTACATAAGATTGAAGATTTGGCAGACATTGTGGAAGAAGCCTTTTCTATCGCGAAATCGGGTAGACCCGGCCCCGTTCTGATTGATATTCCCAAGGACGTGCAAGTGGCTACTTACGAACACACCCCCCACGCGCTTGCTAAAAAAATTCCCCTGCCCAAGGTGGCGGAAACGGGGATTGAACAAGCGGTTGCCCTAATTCAGGAAGCAAAGCGCCCCTATATCTATATCGGCGGGGGCGCTGCGGGGCTGGGCATGGGCAAGGAAATTATTGCCTTTGCGGAAAAGATTGACGCGGTTGTGGGCTGTTCCTTTATGGGGCTTTCCGCCGTGCAAAAGGACGCACGCTTTTTGGGGATGCAAGGGATGCACGGGCATTACGCATCTTCCATGGCACAGAACGAGGCAGACTTGATTTTAGCCGTAGGCGTTCGGTTTAGCGACCGCGCAACGGGAAACGTGAAAAAGTTTGCAAGAAACAGTAAAATTATTCAGTTAGACCCCGACTTTGCGGAAGTAAACAAAAACGTTAGGGTAGACCTGGGTTTGGTGGGGGACGTAGCCGATTCGTTTAGCCGTATTGCGGAAAAATGCGAAAAGGCGGTTCACCCCGAATGGGCGGCGCGCATTTGCGAACTGAAAGCGCAGGAAGAAGAAAACGAAAAAGCGATTGCCTTGCAAAGCGAAGGCGTGCTTACCCCCAAAAAGATTATTGAAGCGGTAAACGCAACCAAGCCTGCGGGCACGGTGATTACTACGGACGTAGGTCAGCACCAAATGTGGACGGCGCAGTACGCACAGTTTGATAGACCCAGAAGGTTTGTTTCTAGCGGCGGCTTGGGAACCATGGGCTTTGGGCTGGGCGCCGCAATGGGCGCGTACGTAGCCACCAAGGACCCCACCGTGCTGGTTACGGGGGACGGCAGTTTTGGTATGAACTTAAACGAACTTGCCACCGCGGTAACGTATAACCTTCCCATCGTTATCGTGCTGATGAATAACGGGGTTTTGGGTATGGTACGCCAATGGCAAACGCTGTTCTTTGGCAAGCGGTACAGCAACACCGTGTTACAGCGGAAAACGGATTTCGTTGCCCTGGCAAAAGCGTTTGGCGCAAACGGGGCTAAGGTAAATACCGAAGAAGAACTGATTTCCGCTTTGAACGCCGCGTGGAAGGCAAACGGCCCCACCGTAATTGACGTAACCGTGGAAAAGGACGAGTTCGTTCTTCCCATGCTTCCCCCCGGCGGTGCGATTGACGATATGATTACCAAGGTAAAGTGAGGAATAGCGCTATGATGAAACAAGGTAGTTTTGTAATCGCCGTTTACGTAGACAATAAATCGGGTGTTCTTACCCGCGTTACCAGTATGTTCACCCGCCGTGGGTTTAACATTGACGCGCTTACCGTAGGCGAAACCGAATCCCCCGAATATTCGCGCATTACTATTTGCATGAGTGGGGATGGCTACGCAAAAGAACAAATGATTAACCAACTGCGCAAGCAAATTAACGTGAAAAAGGTGGAAGTGCTGGAAGATGCGGCAATTCGCCGTGAACTGATGCTGATTAAAATTCGTAACGAAGGCGCAAGCCGCAGCGATATTATGACGGTGGTGGACGTGTTCCGTGCCAAAGTTATAGATTATACCAACGGGGAAATGTGTATTGAAGTTACGGGCGAACCCAGCAAGATAGACGCGTTTGTGGAAATTATGAAACCTTACGGCATTTTGGAAATGTGCCGCACGGGTATTGTTGCACTGGAACGCGGCTCGGGAACCTTGCTTGCGAAATAAGTTTTCTAAAGCAAATCTAAAACCCAAAGAAAAAACGGAAATTCCCACGGGAAACCCGTGGTAAAAAACAATAAAAAATTTTTAGGAGATAAACATTATGGCAAACAGAATTTTCTATCAACAGGATTGCGATTTGAACAAGTTAAACGGCAAAACCGTTGCAATTATCGGTTACGGATCCCAAGGCCACGCACACGCTTTGAACTTAAAGGATTCGGGCGTAAACGTAGTTGTTGGCTTGTACAAGGGCAGCAAAAGCTGGGCAAAGGCAGAAGCGCAAGGCTTAACCGTTATGACCGCAGCAGACGCGGCAAAAGCGGCAGACCTTATCATGATTTTGATTAACGATGAAAAGCAAGCAAAACTGTATAAGGAAAGCATTGAACCCAACCTTACCGAAGGCAAAACCTTGGCGTTTGCACACGGCTTTAACATCCACTTCGGTTGCATTAAGCCCCCCAAGAACGTAAACGTAATCATGGTTGCACCCAAGGGCCCCGGCCACACGGTTAGAAGTGAATATCAAGTGGGCAAAGGCGTTCCCTGCTTAATCGCGGTAGAACAAGATGCAACGGGTGATGCGCTGGATATCGGCCTTGCATACGCACTGGGTATCGGCGGCGCACGTGCAGGCGTTTTGGAAACCAACTTCCGCACCGAAACCGAAACCGACCTGTTTGGTGAACAAGCCGTTCTTTGCGGCGGTGTTTGCGCACTGATGCAAGCGGGCTTTGAAACCCTTACCGAAGCAGGTTACGACCCCAGAAACGCTTACTTTGAATGTATCCATGAAATGAAGTTGATTGTAGACCTTATCTACCAAAGCGGTTTTGAAGGTATGCGCTACTCCATTTCCAACACTGCGGAATACGGCGACTACATCACCGGACCCAAGATTATTACCGAAGAAACCAAAAAGGCAATGAAGAAGGTGTTAAAGGATATTCAGGACGGTACCTTTGCAAAAGACTTCTTGCTGGATATGAGTGATGCAGGTAGCCAAGTACACTTTAACGCAATGCGCAAAATCGCATCCGAACATCCTTCCGAAGTGGTAGGTAAGGATATCCGCAAGCTGTACAGCTGGTCGGATGAAGATAAATTGATTAACAACTAATTTAAGGGAAAAACACCGCAAAATTTCAAGTGTTATTGCGCGGTTACGTACGTCCTGTACGCGCCCTTGCAAAACCCTTGCCTTTTTGTGTTTTCCACCTTAAACGCGGTTTAGGGGATTTTTCCTAAGAACACATAACCAAAAAACAAAATACGGAAACAAGGGCGTCGCACGTATACACGCGTGCGGCGCCTTCGTGCCGTTGATATGCGCGGAAAGATTTTTCCGCAAAAGGAAACGACTACTATGATGAAAGAAGAAGTTGTAAACGGTTTTCACAACGCACCCCACCGTTCGCTGTACCACGCGCTTGGTTTGACGGACGAAGAACAACAACGCCCCTTAATTGGTATCGTTAGCAGTTTTAACGAAATCGTGCCGGGGCACGTAAATTTGGATAAAATCACGCAAGCGGTAAAGCTGGGCGTGGCTATGGCAGGCGGTACGCCCATCGTATTCCCTGCAATTACGGTATGCGACGGGATTGCCATGGGGCATACCGGTATGAAGTATTCGCTGGTTACGCGCGATTTGATTGCGGATTCTACCGAAGCAATGGTAAAGGCGCACGGATTTGACGGGCTGGTGATGATTCCCAACTGTGATAAAAACGTGCCGGGGCTATTGATGGCGGCGGCGCGCTTAAATATTCCCACCGTGTTCGTAAGCGGCGGTCCCATGCTGGCAGGCAGGGTAGGGGGCGAAAAGCGTTCGCTATCCAGCATGTTTGAAGCGGTAGGCGCCTATAAATCGGGAAAAATTAGCGGGGAAAAACTGACCGAATTTGAAAAGAAGGTTTGCCCCACTTGCGGTTCTTGCTCGGGCATGTACACCGCAAACAGTATGAACTGTTTAACCGAAGTTTTGGGTATGGGCTTACCCGGAAACGGCACCATTCCTGCGGTATATTCCGCAAGAATTGAACTTGCCAAACACGCAGGTATGCAAGTAATGGAAATGGTAAAACGCAATATTCGCCCCCGCGATATTATGACGGCGGATGCCATTCGTAACGCCATTACCGCAGATATGGCGCTGGGCTGTTCCACCAACAGCATGTTGCACCTTCCCGCAATCGCAAACGAATTATCCCTTCCTTTCTCCTTAGACGAAGTGAACGAAATCAGCGAAAAAACCCCCAACCTTTGCCACTTAGCGCCCGCAGGTCCTACCTATATGGAGGATTTGAACGAAGCCGGCGGCGTTATGGCGGTTATGAAGGAATTGGATGCGCTTGGACTCCTGAAAACGGATATGATTACCGTTACTGGTAAAACCTTTAAGGAAAATATTGACCAAGCGGAAAACAGAGATCCCGAAGTAATCAGAAAACCCGAAAACGCCTTTGGCAAAACGGGCGGCATTGCGGTACTGAAAGGGAATTTAGCCCCGAACGGCTGCGTGGTAAAACGCGCGGCGGTTGCCCCCGAAATGTTAAAGCATACGGGTAAGGCAAAGGTGTTTGAAAGCGAAGAAAGTTGTATTGCGGCAATTTACGGCGGCAAAATTGAAAAAGGGGACGTAGTGGTAATCCGTTACGAAGGTCCTGCGGGCGGCCCCGGTATGCGCGAAATGCTTTCCCCCACCTCCGCAATCGCAGGCATGGGCTTGGATAAGGACGTAGCGTTGATTACGGACGGCAGATTCTCGGGCGCAACGCGCGGCGCATCCATCGGCCACGTTTCCCCCGAAGCGGTTTCGGGCGGCCCCATCGCTTACGTAAAGGACGGGGATGAAATTAGCATTGATATCCCCGCTTACAAAATTGAATGGCATATTTCCCCCGAAGAACTTGTTAAGCGCAAGGCGGAAATGCCCATCAAGAAAAAGCAGGTTAGCGGCTACTTAAAACGCTATGCGGCGCAAGTAAGTTCGGCAGACCGCGGCGCGATTATTAACTATAAGGACGGAGAATAATACTATGGGTATGACGATGACGCAAAAAATCCTTGCCGCCCACGCGGGGCTTGACAAGGTAGAAGCAGGGCAACTGGTTTTGGTTTCGTTAGACCGCGTTTTGGGTAACGATATTACTTCCCCCGTGGCAATTCGCGAATTTAACAATATCGGTGCAAAAACGGTGTTTGATAAGGACAAGGTAACTATGGTTATGGACCACTTTGCCCCCAACAAGGATATCAAAGCCGCAGCGCAATGCAAAATGTGCCGTGATTTTTGTAACGAACACAGCGTTACGCATTTTTACGACGTAGGAAAAATGGGAATTGAACACGCCCTTCTTCCCGAAAAGGGCTTGGTTCTGCCCGGGGACGTAGTCATCGGTGCGGACTCGCACACCTGTACCTACGGGGCGCTTGGTGCGTTCTCTACGGGCATGGGCAGTACGGATATGGCTTGCGGTATGGCAACGGGTAAGGCGTGGTTTAAGGTTCCTTCCGCCATTCGGTTTATCTTGAAAGGTAAGCTTAGTAAGTACGTTTCGGGCAAGGACTTAATTTTACATATTATCGGCAAAATCGGTGTGGACGGCGCGCTGTATAAAAGTAGGGAATTTACGGGGGAAGGGGTTAGCGCCCTTTCGGTATTTGACCGCTTAACCGTTTCCAACATGGCGATTGAAGCGGGC
>JAZRTI010000016.1:0-3852 GCA_045651955.1 Christensenellaceae bacterium
AATATCGCGAACGGCGGTTTTGTTTATAACAATTATTCTTCCCATGAATTTTCGGTTTTATCCGAAGTTGTTTCTTTTTCGGCTTGCGCTAATGCGCGTGCGTTTGTATCCACACTGTTGCGGTATACCACAAACCGGGTAAATAAAAATTCCAAAACAAAGTTAGCAATCATGGTAAGTGCCAAAATCAAAAAGTCGTTCCAGCCCGCTTTTTCCAAGGCAATGCCCCACCATACCGAAAGGGGAGTAAACACCACGTAAAAGGCAAAAACCAAAAGCATGGCAACCGTGATATTGCTTGCCGATTGAAAGGTGTATTTGCGGTTAATGGTAAAGTTCCAAAGCACCGAAAGAATTAGGGAAATAAAGTAACTTACCCCGTATTCCGCGTTGGATTTTATCAGTAAATTGATTAAGGTAAAACTGCCCACTTGAATAATCCCCGCGCTTGCGGAAATCAGTAAAAATTTTAAGGAGCGGATCAGTTCTTTTTTCTTTGCGGCATCCATTTTTGGAACCTCCTGAAAATAAATATGCGAAAAGTATATCACGAAAATATAAAAAAGGCAACCATTTTTACAAAAAACGCCTAAATCCCTTGTGTAAGCAATAATTTTTTGGTATAATACCAAAAGAAAACTTTTAGAAGGTGGCATATGAAAGCTATTGTAACCGTTATCGGCAAGGATAAACCCGGCATTATTGCAAAAATCAGCGCATTTTTGGCTGAACGCGGCGTAAATATTGAAGATATTTCGCAAACCGTTTTGCAAAACAACTTTACCATGATCATGCTTGTAAATTTAGACGGGGCATCTGCATTCGTTACCGATTTAGCCCCCGCCGCACACGCATTGGGTAAGGAAATCGGTGTGGAAATTTACATGCAAAACGAAGAAGTGTTTAACGCTATGCACAAAATTTAAGGTGAAAGTATGATTTCGGGTTATGAAATTTTAGAAACCGTAAAAATGGTAAAGGACGAACATTTTGACGTTCGCACCATTACCATGGGTATTTCGCTTTTGGATTGCATCCGTCAAGATGCAAAACAAACGGCAACCGCCGTTTACGATAAAATTTGCAAACGTGCAGAAAATATCGTAAAGGTGGGGGCGGATTTATCGGGGGAATACGGCGTTCCTATCGTAAATAAACGCGTATCCGTTACCCCTGCAAGCTTAATTACCGCTAATTTCCCCGGGCAGGAAAAACTGATTGCAAAAGCATTGGACGATGCCGCAAAAACGGTAGGTATTGACTTTTTGGGCGGTTATTCCGCGCTTGTGCACAAGGGTATGACCCCGTGGGAAGAATCCTTTATTCACAGCATTCCCGAAGTGCTTGCCACCACGGATAAACTGTGCAGCAGCGTAAACGTTGGTTCCACCCGTTCGGGCTTAAATATGGATGCCGTTGCGCTTTGCGGTAAAATAATTAAGGAAGCCGCCGAACTGACCAAGGATCGCGGCGGTTTCGGTTGCGCAAAATTCGTTGCTTTCTGTAACGCGGTAGAAGATAACCCCTTTATGGCGGGTGCTTTCCACGGCGTTGGGGAAGGGGATTGCGTAATTAACGTGGGCGTTTCGGGCCCCGGCGTTGTTAGCCACGCGTTAAAATCCGCACCTGATGCGAATATGACCGAAATTGCGGAAATTGTAAAGAAAACCGCTTTCAAAATTACCCGCGTAGGGCAACTGATTGCAACCCAAGCGGCAAAACGCTTAAACGCATCTTTTGGTATTGTGGATTTAAGCTTGGCACCCACCCCCGTTGTTGGGGACAGTGTTGGGCATATTTTGGAAGAAATGGGGCTTTCCAACGTGGGTACGCACGGTACTACGGCTTGTCTTGCCCTGCTAAACGACGCAGTGAAAAAGGGCGGTACCATGGCAAGTTCGCACGTGGGCGGTCTATCCGGCGCATTTATTCCCGTCAGTGAGGACGTAGGGATGATTGATGCCGCCGCCAGCGGGCATTTAACCCTTTCTAAGTTAGAGGCAATGACTGCCGTTTGTTCGGTTGGTATTGATATGGTTGCCGTTCCCGGGGATACCCCTTGGGAAACGATTGCCGCCTTGATTGCGGATGAAGCCGCTATCGGTATGGTAAACAACAAGACCACCGCCGTTCGCGTAATTCCCGTGCCGGGCAAAACCGTGGGGGATTCGGTATCTTTCGGCGGTCTGCTTGGTGAAGCCCCCATTATGGCAACCTCCAAAGGGGATGCCAGCCGCTTTATCCACCGCGGAGGCAGAATTCCTGCGCCCATCCACGGTAACAAAAACTAATTATCCTAATCAAACGTTACGCGCCCTGCTACTTTGCAGGGCGTAAATCCCCCTAAGGGGAAAAGAAAGGAAAACAGTATGAGCAATTTCGTCCATTTACACGTGCATACCGAATACAGTATGCTAGACGGTGCCGCCCGTATTTCCGCGGCGGTAAAGCGCGCAAATGAATTAGGCATGCCTGCCTTGGCCATTACCGATCACGGCAATATGTACGGTGCAGTGGCTTTTTTTGACGCATGTACCGCAAAAGGCAGTAAAGTAAAACCCATTTTAGGTACCGAATTTTACGTTTGCGACGACTTAAAAGAAAAAAACGGCAAGCAGAAATTCCGCCATTTGGTTCTGCTTGTAAAGAACGAAACGGGATATAAAAATATATCCCTGCTTAACGCAATTGCTTTCCGCGATGGATTTTATTATAAACCGCGCATAGACCTAGAAACCCTTTTTCAGCATAAGGAAGGGCTAATTTGCCTTTCCGCGTGTATTGCGGGGGATATTCCGCAAGCAATTCTAAACCACGATTACAAAAAGGCAGAAGCCTTGGTTTGCCGTTTTAAGGAAGAATTTGGGGACGATTTTTATTTGGAATTGCAAAACCACGGTATGGAGGAAGAAATTTTTGTAAACCGTATTCTTCGTACCTACGCAGATAAATACAATATCAAAAAAGTCGTTACCAACGATATGCACTATATTGATAAGGAAGATGCGTTGGCGCACGACGTACTTTTGTGCGTGCAAACGCGCACCAATTACGATGACCCCAGCCGTATGCGTTTCCCCAATGACGAGTTTTATATGAAAACCGAGGAGGAGATGCGCGAATTATTCCCTGCCGACCCCGAAGCGATTGATAACACGCTGGAAATTGCGGAAAAGTGCAACTTTTCTTTTGAATACGGTAAATATAAATTCCCCAGGTACGAACCCGTAACGGGGCAAACACCCGAAGAATATATCCGCGATTTAATCAATCAAGGGATTGCCAAAAAGTACGGAAAGGAAACCCCAGAAATCCGTGCGCGTATTGAAGAAGAACTTGCGGTTATTGAAAAACAAAAGTACGTAGAATACTTTTTAATTGTTTGGGATTACATCAATGCCGCGCGTGAAATGGGAATATCTGTTGGTCCCGGACGCGGCTCGGGCGCAGGTTCTTTGGTTGCGTATTTAACGGGTATTACGGACGTAGACCCCTTAAAATACGATTTATACTTTGAACGGTTCTTAAACAGCGAACGCGTTTCCGCACCCGACTTTGATATTGACTTTGAAGATTCCCGCCGTCAGGAAGTAATTGATTACGTTCGCCGTAAATACGGGGAAAATCGCGTTGCCAAAATTATTACTTTCGGCACCATGGCGGCAAAAAACGCCATTAAGGACGTAGGCCGCGTACTAAAACTGCCTTACGCGGAACTGGATAAAATCACCAAGGCCATTCCCAATAAAATCAACTATAAAGGGGAATCTATCGCCATTACCCGTCCCAATATCCTTATGAAGGTATTTGGGTTTTACCACCCCAAGGAAGGGGCAAAGGATTACGGCATAG
>JAZRTI010000017.1:0-17278 GCA_045651955.1 Christensenellaceae bacterium
GTTGATTTTTTGTAATATCCGTAGTTTAGAAGGTTGCAAGAGGAGGCAAACGCGGATTTTGGAAAGGCGCATACTTAGCGTATGTAACTGCACCAAAAACGCAAGTTTAACAAAGTATTGCGCTACTTACACGCGCAAATACAAGGTAGTTACAAGCAGTTCAAGGCTCGCGACGCGGTTTCGACTTGGCTAACCTTGTTGGTTGCCAAGGTGAAATCCGCAAAGCAGTAACGCTGAAATGCGCCGTAAATACGTTGTATTTAACGGAGTTCGGCCTTAATCCGACGAACTCCCGAAGACGACGACTGCTCCTTCGTAATGACGAAAGTACCTAAATCCCCCGTATTTTCTGCGTGGGGACCGCCGCAAATTTCTTTGCTGTATTCGCCCATGGTATACACTTTTACTTTATCGCCGTACTTACTTTCAAACAAACCGATAGCGCCTGCGGCTTTTGCTTCTTCCACCGTCATTTCTTCCATGGTTACGGGCACTTTTGCTTGGATTGCTTGGTTTACAAACGCTTCTACCGCAGCAATTTCTTCCTTGGTCATGGGGCGAGAGAAGTTAAAGTCAAAACGCAAACGTTCGGCGGTAATGTTACTGCCGCGCTGTGCGCAGTCGGGGCTTAAAATTTTACGCAATGCCGCGTGCAAAAGGTGGGTTGCGGTATGCAAACGGGTGGTTGCTTCCTGATTATCCGCCAAACCGCACTTAAAGTGCTGTTCGCTGCCTGCGGCGGATTTTGCTTGGTGTTGTTGGAAGCAAGCCTTAAACCCTTGGATATCCACGGTTAAACCCTTTTCCTTGGCAAGTTCCTGGGTGATTTCTACGGGGAAACCGAAAGTATCGTACAAACGGAATGCAGTTTGCCCGTCAATTTCCGTACCTTGCAAACGGGAAACGGTACGTTCAAATTCTTTTAAGCCGCTTTTTAAGGTACGGCTGAATTTTTGTTCTTCCTTGGCAAGTTCTTCCAAGATTTTTTGCTTATTTTCCACCAGTTCGGGGTAAACGTTCGCATACTTTTCTACGTAAACGGAAGCAATTTCCCCAAGAGCCCCTTCGGGCAGGTCTAACTGACGTCCGTAACGAACGGCGCGGCGAATTAAACGGCGCAAAACATAGCCTTGGTCCACATTGGAAGGAGTAACGCCCTTTCTATCCCCCAAAATAAAGGTGGCAGTACGCATGTGATCCAAAACGATACGGAACGCCTTGGTAATTTCTTCGCTTTCACCGTAGGCTTTGCCCGTCAGTTCTTCAATTTTTGCACGGGCATCCGCAAACAAATCCGTTTCGTATACGGAATTTTTACCCGTTAAAATGCAAAGGGTACGTTCTAATCCCATGCCCGTATCCACGTTCTTTTGCTTTAAGGGTTCAAAACCGCCTTCGGCGTTTTTGAAATATTGCATGAATACGTCGTTCCAAATTTCCAAATATTTACCGCAATCGCAAGCGGGCGAACAGTTTTCCGAACACTTGGGTTTGCCCGTATCAATAAACATTTCGGTATCCGGACCGCAAGGACCGGTGATACCCGCAGGCCCCCACCAGTTGTTCTTTTTGGGAAGATAGAAAATCTTATCCGTAGGAATACCGCAAGCCGCCCAAATGGAAGCGCTTTCTTCGTCGCGTGGTGCATCCGCATCCCCTTCAAACACGCTTACCGCAAGTTTTTCAACGGGAATACCCAAATATTTTTCGGAAGTCAAAAATTCGTAGCTCCAGGAAATTGCTTCCTTTTTGAAATAATCGCCCAAGCTCCAATTCCCCAGCATTTCAAAGAACGTGCAGTGGGAATTATCGCCTACGTCATCAATATCCCCCGTGCGCACGCACTTTTGCACGTCCGTAAGGCGCGTACCGGCAGGGTGTTTTTCACCCAACAAATAGGGAACCAAGGGATGCATCCCTGCCGTTGTAAACAAAACGGTGGGATCGTTTTCGGGAATCAAGGATGCGGAAGGAATAACCCCGTGGCCGTGGTCCTTGAAAAAGCCCAGATACAGGGCGCGTAATTCTTCGGATTTCAATTCTTTCATACTTTTTCACCTAATACCGGCTTACGCTTTTTCAATCGTATAGCCGTCCTTTGTATCTTTTACCAAGTAGCCTTTTGCGGTAATTTCCGCGCGCAGACTATCTGCCAAAGCATAATTCTTATCTTTTTTTGCCGCAATGCGCGCTTCGCAAAGGGCGGTGATTTCCACGGGAACTTCTACTTGTTTTACCGCAGGAACATACTCCTGTAAGCGCAGCCCAAACACTTCGTCCATTTTCAGCGCCAAAGCGTAAATTTCATTTGCGGGAGATTCCTTTACCATTGTCCACAGCACACCAAGCGCACCGGGAATGTTTAAGTCGTCTGCAATATATTCCTTAAATTCCTTTTCGTATGCTGCAAGTTTTTCCGCGTCCATTTGCGCAGTGCCGTCCTTGTGGCGGAACACCGCTTCGCAAAGGCGTTCGTACGCAATTTTTGCGCCGTCCATTGCAGGGAAGGTAAAGTTTAATTTTTTGCGGTAGTGGGTATTTAAGCAGAAATAACGGAAAGCCATGGGCGAATACCCCATTTCATCCAGTTGGGAAATGGTGTAGGTGTTGCCCAGTTTCTTACTCATTTTTCCGCCGTCCACGCACATAAATTCCCCGTGAACCCAAAATTTAGCAGGATTTTTACCGCAAGCACCGTAGCTTTGGGCAATTTCGTTTTCGTGGTGAATGGGAATATGGTCAACGCCGCCCGTGTGAATATCAAACACTTCACCCAAATACTTTTTGCTCATTGCCGAACATTCTATATGCCAACCGGGATATCCCATACCCCAACGGCTTTCCCACTGCATAATGTGTTCCTTGGGGGCTTTTTTCCAAATGGCAAAGTCATAGGGGTTACGCTTTTCGTCATTCACTTCCACGCGCGCCCCTGCCTGCTGGTCTTCCAAATTGATACCCGATAGCGAGCCGTAATCGGGGAAACGGGAAATATCGTAATAAATCCCATCACTCGTTTCATATCCATACCCCTTTTCGCAAAGGTCGTACACCATGGCAAGCATTTCGGGAATATGGTCGGTTGCCTTGGGGGTAACTTCGGGCTTTTGGATATTCAAAAGGGATAAATCCTTAAAAAATACGTCCGTATAGTAGGTTGCGATTTCCAAGGGGGTTTTCTTTTGTTCCCTTGCCGCCTTAGCCATTTTATCTTCCCCATCATCCGCATCCGAAAGCAAATGACCTACGTCCGTAATATTCATAACGCCTTTCACTTTATAGCCTTCCGCTTTTAAGGTGCGGCGCAAAAGGTCCATAAACACGTACGTACGCATATTGCCGATATGTGCGTAATTATACACCGTGGGGCCGCAAGAATACATGCGCACGGTGTTCCCCGTAAGGGGAGTAAATTCTTCCTTTTTTCTGGTTAAAGTATTATACAGTTTCATAATTCACCTTTTTGCCGCGATTTTGGGTTGCAGCACACCCACCCATACGGGCTTTACACCACCGTTACGCCTTGACCTGCTATGGATTTTTTCAGTTCTTCGGGGAAATTGCCATCTGTTACCAACACGTCAATATCACCCAAATTGGCAAAGGTATACGGCATTACTTTCCCCACTTTGGAAGTATCCAAAAGCATGATGATTTTTTTAGCACGCGCCAAAACCTGACGTTTCATTTCCGCTTCTGCAAACAGCCCGCAACAAAAATGCCCGTCATCCGTAAACGCGGTTGCCGCCATTACGGCAGTATCAATATTGATACGGCTTAAATCCTGCAATCCTGCCTGCCCTACGGTTGCCATATTATTGCGGCTGACTTCCCCACCGAATAACATAACCGTTGGCATTTTCTTGCGCATCAATTCTTGCGCAATGGCAATGCCGTTGGTGGAAATATAATAGTTTAAGTCGGGCAATTCCTTTGCAAAATACAAGGTGGAAGAACCGCTATCTATAAACATAGAACTGCCGGGGTCTACCAGCCTTGCCGCTTTTTCCGCAATTTGCTTTTTTTCCGCGATTTGTACGGCAGTACGCTTAGCAAACTGCGCTTCGGTTTTTTTGGAAAGTTCCGCAACCGAAAGTGCGCCACCGCGCACGCGCACAAGAACGCCGGCTTCTTCCAAAGCCAGCAAATCCCGCCGCAAGGTCATAGAAGAGATACCGGGGAATCTTTCACCCAACTCTTCCAAGCTCATTTTTCCGTTTTTTTCTATTAAGTCTTTAATAATTCCTATTCTTTTGTCTTTCATAAAACCGTTTCCTCCCATAAATAAAAGTAGAATTTTTCCGAGCCGTTTCGGGAAATCGTTTTTGTATCTAAAATTGTATCACACTTTATCCCAAAACACAACGGATTTTACCAACTTTTTCAATTTTTCTTATATGCGAAAATTGCTCGCGCGCATAATGCGCGTACGTTGCGCAAAAAAAATGGACTTTTTAATGAAAAAACGTTGCTTTTCGGCGAAAAGTATTCTATAATATCAATTGTACGAAATTTAAGCAAGGAGTTTTTCCATCATGTTAGATACCAGATATATTGTAGAAAACGCCGAATTTGTGAAATCGAAAATGGCGGAAAGAAGCGGCAGTTACGACGTAGACGCCGTGATTGCTTTGGACGCCGAACGCCGTCAAGTATTAAAAGAAGTTGAAGAACTGAAAGCAAAGCGCAACGCGGTTACCAAGGAAATTGAAACCTTAAAAAGAAACAAGCTTAGCGCAGATGAAAAGATTTTAGAAATGCGCAAGAACAACGAACGCATTAAGGAACTGGACGGCGTACTTGCCGAAGTGG
The DNA here is from genome assembly GCA_045651955.1 of Christensenellaceae bacterium. Classification (GTDB taxonomy): domain Bacteria; phylum Bacillota; class Clostridia; order Christensenellales; family Borkfalkiaceae; genus SIG402. The sequence goes on from JAZRTI010000017.1 coordinate 4,813, forward strand.
AAGAAAAACTGCTTTCCGCAGTGATGACCATTCCCAACGTTCCGGATGACAGCGTTCCCGTAGGGAAAGATGATGCGGACAACGTTACCATGCGCGTTTGGGGTACGCCGAGAGAGTTTGATTTTACCCCCAAGGCACACTGGGATATCGGCCAGGAAAAAAACCTTTTGGACTTTGACCGCGGAACAAAAATTTCGGGCAGCCGTTTCACCGTTTATCGCGGTATGGGCGCAAGATTGGAACGTGCGGTATACAACTTTATGCTAAACATGCACACCAGCCGCGGTTATACCGAAATCTTCCCCCCCTTCCTTGTAAATCGCGATAGCATGAAAGGCACGGGGCAACTTCCCAAGTTTGAAGAAGATATGTACGCGGTAAAGAATACGGATTTATACTTAATCCCCACCGCAGAAGTTCCCGTTACCAACTTGCACCGCGGGGAAATTTTAAGTGATGACGAACTGAATATCAGCTACTGCGCGTACTCCGCTTGTTTCCGTGCGGAAGCAGGCAGCGCCGGCCGTGATACCCGTGGGATTATCCGCCAACATCAATTTAACAAGGTGGAACTGGTGAAATTCACCCGCCCCGAAGACAGCGTAAAAGAACACGAACAATTAACTGCGGACGCGGAAGAAATTTTGAAGGCGTTAAACCTTCCCTATCGCGTGCAACTGCTTTGCACGGGGGATACGGGTTTCTCCTCCTCCAAAACCTACGATTTGGAAGTATGGATGCCCAGTTATAACCGTTACGTAGAAATTTCCTCCTGCTCCAACTTTAAGGACTTCCAAGCGCGCCGCGCAAACATTAAGTACCGCCCCAAGGACGGCGGAAAGCCTCAATTTGTACACACCTTAAACGGTAGTGGGCTTGCGGTAGGCAGAACGGTTGCAGCCATTTTGGAAAACTTCCAAAATGCGGATGGCAGCGTAACCATTCCCGAAGCCTTAGTTCCCTTTATGGGCACGGATAAAATCTAATAGATTTTAACACTTAAAAAATTCACACCCCCTTGGCGATTTGCCAAGGGGGTGTTTTCTTGCTTTTTTATTTTATTTTGCAAGGTGTTTCACTAAATTTTCAGCCAGTTTTGGTAGGGGGTAATTAAGTCCGCTTTGTATAGATGCGAACTATCCGACCATTGCATTACGCGGGGGAAAAACTCTTCTTCTCTTTCATCAAAATACACCACGGTAACGCCCGAATGCCCCATATCCGTTTTTAGCGCAATTACGGGGTACGGGATATCCAAAAGGCTACTGAAAAACGCTTTTGCAAACCCTTCGTGCGCAAAAAAAGCAACGCGCTTTTCGTTCTTTTTTAAGGCGCGAAAGTTTGCGTTTTCCCTATCGTGCAAGTACCCTTGGTTTAAGAAAAACGCATCTACTTCGCGGTTGACGCGGGTTATTCCGCGCGTAAAGTTTTCCCCTTGGAAATGGGGGTGCAAATGCCAGTTTTCCCCCATGGCGCGTACAGCGGGCGAAAGCGCCTTTTGCTTAAATTCCTTATTGAAAAAAGACCAGTTGCGCCCCTCCCCTTCCCTTACCGAAAAATCGTCAAAGGCTAAATTTTCGTGCGCCCAAGGCAGTAAATTTACTTGTAGCCCCAAGGCTTTTGCGGTGGGTTCTGCCGTCATCTGCGCCCGGATGGAGGTGGAAGAATAAATTTCGTCTAAACCCAAACGGGCAAAGCGGGGGGCTAATGCTTCCGCTTGCTTTTTGCCAAGCTCGGTTAAACTGTCGGGGTCGTAAATGGGGTCTCCGTGGCGGACGTAATACAGTATCATATGCGCACACCTTCCTTTTTAAGCATTATAGCGAAAAAGAAAGGGGGTGTCAAGGCGGAAGATAAAATTTTACGCGAAAAGCCTATCCTTTTACTTGGCAATGCAAAAGGTCAACGGCACAAACCAACTAACAATTCAAACAAAAAAGGTGCCGCATAAGGGCGTCACTCTTAGGGATTTAAATTTAATAAATTATAAAACTCGACTTTTCATAAGTCGAGTTTTCTTTTATCCACGCAAAATGGATTGAATGAAAGTTAATTTTATGTTATAATAAAGTCATCGATAAATAAGAATTTGATAAGAGAGCGTCTATGAAACATAAAGATTTTAAATCAGCGTTAGAGTTTTTGGTAGATTATGGATTTGAATACTGTTATGATTCGGCAACAGGCAAAAGAAACTGCTATAAAAATCGATTTGGGGAGATTGTTTTAGATTATAAACGAATAGATCCAAATTATTGGGTTCCACAAATTTGCACAGAAATTAATTATTGGAAACAAGTAATTGATATAGAAAAAAAATATTCTGCATTAGGTAAAAAAAGATGCTTATTATCTAATTTAATACATAAAGCAACCATATTTGATATGTTATATGATGTTGCAAATAATGAGATTAAAACAACCGGGAAAGTCTTTGGTATTCTAATTGAGCCGAAGTATATAAGTTGAATCCCTATTTTCTGAATTTTTGTATTTTGTGGCAAATTATTACAAAAAGTATAGCACACTATACTTTGCTTTGCAAAGTCGTGTGTTTTTGCAAAGCAAAAAAGTAAAGAGTAGCAAAATTTTGCTACTCTTTTATAATGTCTTAAAAAATCCCTATGGGGAACTCCCTTAGCGATACCTTTTTTGTTTGGAGCTGGACGGACTGACAAGCAGTTCGTTTAGTAAGGCCACAGCAAAACAGGCACCGCGATTGCGGTGCCTGTTTTACTGTGGAGCTGCTAACCGGATTCGAACCGGTGACCTCGTCCTTACCAAGGACGTGCTCTACCTGCTGAGCCATAGCAGCATAATTTGCAATGAATTGCCTTCCGTTGGGGTCAGCCTGTATAGGATAGCATACCCAAAGGAAAAAGTCAATCTTTTTTTCGTGATTTTTTGGGAAATTTTTGCTTTTTGCACCCTTTTTAGTTGCAAAACCTGTTTTTCGGTAGTACAATATACAAAAAAACGGGAGATACCGTATGTACCAACTGGAAATGCACCTTCACACCCTACACCACTCCCCCTGTGCCGAAACGGATATTCCTACCATTGCAAAGTTATATCACGAACATCAATATAACGGCATTATTTGCACCAACCACTATATCCGTCATCTTTGCGAACATCACTATAAAAAGGGAAGCCCCCGTGCAAATGCGGAATATTATGTGCAAGGCTATTTGGACTTAAAAGAAGAATGTGCCAAATACGGAATTGACGTATTCTTTGGTATAGAATTAAACCCGGATGCGCTTTCCTACTACAAAGATTGCCCACCCAAAGGCGAACTTTTGATTTACGGGATTTCCCCCGAGTGGGTAATAGAACATCCTTACGACTTATTCCCCCTTTCCACCGAGGAATTGTATGCACTCGCACAAGAAAACGGCTGGTTGCTTTGTCAATCCCACCCTTACCGCGACTATATGGAAGTACAAAACCCCGCTTTTTTAGAGGGGTGCGAAGCGTATAACGGGCATCCCCACCAAAACAACCGCAATGAAAAAGCGCTTGTTTTTGCGGAAGAAAACGGTTTGCTTATGACCGCCGGCAGTGATTTTCACACCCCCGACGCAGTAGGTTGCGGCGTTTTGTTACAAAACCCCGTAAAAACCAACGAAGAACTGGTTGCGGAACTAAGAAAGCGCACGCATATTATTATGAAACGCAAAGAAGATGAATAAAAAAATACCAAGGCGCGGTCCGGATTGGGACCGCGCCTTTTTTCTTTTCATTGAATGATACCGTAAAGGCAATACTTGGTTTGCAAATTTTCTTTTATTCTTCTTGCAACGCCGAAAGGTTATTAAAGCAAGTATACTGCTTAAAAAATTCCGAAAGGAAGCGCTTGATTTTTTGCGCGCCGTCCGCATACACACTTTCTAAGTTGATGGGCATTATGGGTTCGTGCAAACTCATACGAACCAGCGCCCAACCTTCCTTATCCCCCGTAAAGCAAAGGCGTATCCCTTCGTAGTTGGGGGTGGCAAGGGCAATGCCTTTTTCTTTTGCATAAGCGGTTAAATCCGCAATTATCCCTTTGCCCAGCGCCTTAAAATCCAACCCATCTGAAAATTGCAGGCGATATTCCCCATCCGAAAGGGGCATTTTCAAATCACGAATCATATCCGTGATTTTTCTGCCTGCTTTCGCTTCCTTTGCAAGCGCAATTAAAATGCGAACGATTAGATACGCGCCGTCATCCAAAAAGTAATTTTCCTTTAAGGCGGCGTGCCCACTGGTTTCTATGGCAAGGGGGGAATATTCCCCACTTTCGTTTAACCGTTTACTTTCGTTAATCACGTTTTTATAGCCGCGCTTAAAACGGTGGTGTTTACCGCCGTGGGCAGCAATAAATTCGGTAAGTCCGTCCGAAGTAATACTATCCGTTACAATAGTTCCCGGCTGTTCTTTTAATAAAATGGCAGAAATCAGCGCAATCAAACGGTTGCGATTGATTTCTTCCCCGTTATGATCCACCGCGCCCGCGCGGTCTACGTCCGTATCAAAAATAATACCAAAATCCGCCTTTGCGTTTTTTACCGCTTGACAAACGGAGTGCATTGCTTCCGCATTTTCGGGGTTGGGAATATGGTTGGGGAAATGCCCGTCGGGATCCAAGAACTGCGAGCCGGCAGTATCTGCACCCAAGGGAATCAGAACATCATCCACGAAAAAGCCCCCGGCACCGTTCCCTGCATCTACCACGATTTTTAAGCCTTTTAGGGGCTGCTCTTCTCCCGTTTTTTCACGCACAAAATTTACCAAATTTGCTGCGTATTTGGGAAGATAAAAAAGGGTATGCGCTTCCCCTTCCAACGAACCCAGCAAGGAGGATTCTTCATCCAAATAATCCCCTTGCTCTGCCATGGTTAAAATTTCGGTAATATCCGCGCTTTCCAGTCCACCTTCTTCCACAAAGAATTTTAACCCGTTGCGGTAGAAAGGTAGGTGGGATGCGGTAATCATGATAGAGCCTTCGCAAGGCAAAAAACCTTCGTCTTTCAGCAGCATAAACATAGAGGGGGTGGAAGAAAGCCCGGTATAAATTACGTCGCTGCCGCTTTTCGTTACCCCTTCGGTAATCCATTCGGTCATATCGCCCGCGGTAATACGGCTATCGTGCCCCACGGCAATCCGAACAGAGGGTTTACCCGTTTTACGGCACAGCCACAAGGTAAACGCCTTTGCAATGCGAATAACCATTTCGGGAAGCAAGGTAACGGGAAAACCGCCCCCTTCACACGCAACGCCGCGAATATCCGAACCGTTTTTTAATGAAAGAAAATCCATAGGAAACCCCCTAAAAAAATAGGATAGTAGTATTATACTACTTTCCCATTCCTTTTTCAAGTTTTTTTTCAAGAAAATTACCCTTTGGCGCAAAAAACGGATAGTAAGCGCAAAAATGAGAATAACACAAAAAAAGGAACGGCAAAATTGCCGTTCCTTTGGTTTTTGTAAGTTGCGTAAGATAAATTAACGCTTGCTGAATTGGGGAGCGCGACGTGCAGCCTTTAAGCCGTACTTCTTTCTTTCCTTCATTCTGGGGTCGCGGGTTAAGAACCCTGCTTTTTTCAGTGCAGGACGAAGTTCTGCTTCTGCCTGTAAAAGCGCATTTGCAATACCGTGACGGATTGCACCTGCCTGACCGGTAAAGCCACCGCCTACTACGTTTACAAATACGTCGTATTTAGCGGAAGTTTCGGTAAGTTCCATGGGTTGACGAACGATAAGTTTCATGGTTTCCAAACCAAAATATTCGTCAATGGTACGCTTGTTGATAACGATAGCGCCCGTGCCACCGGGAATTAAGCGAACGCGTGCAACCGCCTTCTTTCTTCTGCCCGTGCCAAGATACTGAATTTTCTTTTTCGTAGCTTTTGCCATATCTATTTACCCCTTAATCAAAATACCAAAACTTCGGGCTTTTGTGCAGCGTGGTTGTGCTGAGCGCCCTTGTATACGCGAAGTTTCTTGATCATTGCACGGCCCAGGCTGTTTTTGGGAAGCATGCCCTTAACCGCTTCGTACACGGCAAGGTCAGCCTTTTCCGCCATCATCTTGGAATAGGGAATTTGCTTTAATCCGCCGATATAACCGGTGTGATAGGTATAAAATTTCTTATCCAACTTTTTGCCGGTAAGAATTGCTTTTTCTGCGTTTACGATAATTACGTGGTCCCCGGTATCAACGTGCGGCGTGAACGTAGGTTTGTTCTTACCGCGAAGAATGGACGCTACGCGGCTTGCAAGGCGGCCGAGAGGCATACCCGTTGCATCAACAACGTACCATTTTCTTTCTACCGTCTGGGCGTTTGCCATATAGGTATTCATCAGGTGTTTTCTCCTTGTTTATTTCAATTTTAAGTTGCGCCGTTTGCAGCGTACAGCGGAGGGCTAAATCCACCGCGCCTTTACACGCGCTTGAATAGTTTACGACTTTTTGCAAAGAAAGTCAAGCAAAAAAGCGCAAGGAAACGCACTTTTTTTCTAATTTTTAAGGGTTTTCTTCCTTTTTTTATTCGTAACAAACCCGAAGCAAGGTCAAACCCTTGGCAGGGGCAGTTTTTCCCAACATCTTGCGATTGCCCGTTTTTATCGCATCCGTAAAAGCAGTTTTTTGCCGTTTTCCCTGCCCGATTTCAAGCAAAGTACCCGCAATAATGCGCACCATATTATATAAGAACCCGTTGCCCGTAACGCGGATTTTCAAAAGCCCTTCCCCCTCCTGTTCGGAAAAAGGGGTATAACAAATTTCTGCCGCCGTCAGCGTGCGCACGGTATCCTTTACCGAAGAACCGCTGGCACAAAACGCGGAAAAATCGTGCGTACCGATAAGGTCTTTTGCCGCTTTTTGCATCCCGTTTATATCCACTTTCACGTTTACGTGCGTGGCGTATCTACTGTATAAAGGCAGGTCGGTTGCGGAAAAAAGATAGGTATATTCGTACGTTTTTTCTTTTGCGGAAAAGCGTGCGTGAAAGCCTTGGGGCGCAGGTTTACAAGATAAAATTTTTACCGCCGGGGGCAAAAAGGGATTGACTGCGTCCTTGATTTTTTCGGGGGGTATCGTAAGCCCTTCGGCATCAAAATGGCAAACTTGCCTTGCGGCGTGTACGCCGGCATCCGTTCTTCCCGAACCCGTTACAACCGCCGAAACATGTAAGGCTGCGAAAATTGCTTTTTCCAACACCTCTTGCACCGAAACGCCGTTTTTTTGGCGTTGCCAACCGCAAAAATCCGTGCCGTCATACTGCACGGCAATCAAATACCGAACACTCATAACGCACCGAAATAACGGGATAAAAACACCGCGCCGCATATAGCCGCCGCCACAAACAGCGTTCCCACGAAATCCCGCCAAGAAAGTTTCATTTTTTTGTATTTGGTACGGTTCTTTTCCGCACCGTAACAGCGCGCATCCATGGCATCCCCCAGTTCATCCGCACGGCGAAGGGAAGAATACAGCAAAGGCACCAAAACGGGAACCATTGCCTTGGCACGGCGCAAAATGCCCCCCGTTTCAAAATCTGCCCCACGCGCTTTTTGCGCGCGAATAATCCGGTCCGTTTCCTCCATAATGGTAGGAATAAACCGCAGGGCAATGCTCATAATCAAAGCAAGTTCGTGCACGGGGAATTTTATTTTTTTCAAGGGAGAAAGCAAACTTTCCAGCGCATCCGTTAAACTGACGGGCGTAGTGGTTAAGGTTAAAAGAGATGCCCCCGTAACCAGCAAAAACATCCGCAGTGCCATAAATGCCGAAAACACCAAACCGCCTTGATAAATTTTAATAAATTTCCAAGCGAACAGCACTTTCCCATCCCGATTAAACAGCAGGGTAATCAACGCGGTAAAAATCACCAAAAACAAAATACCCTTCATGCTTTTCAAAACAAGTCTTGCGGGCACGCGCGAACATATTACACCCAAGCACACAAAGAAAAATGCAACGCCGAACGCATAGAAATTCTTACACAAAAACACCAAGGCAATATAGGCAATAATCAACAGTAATTTTACGCGCGCATCCATACGGTGCACGAAGGAAGAAGTGGGATAGTACTGCCCAAAAGCAATTTCACGCATGTTCTTCATCCCCCTTATGCGTGCAATAACCCAAGGCGTTTGCCGTGTTTTTTGCGAACGCCGTACGGGTTACCCCACCCGTTTTCACGCCCTTTTCTTTTAAGGCATGTGCAAGGTATGCGGTCAAAGGCAAATCCAGCCCCGCCTGCAACAAAAAATCCGTTTGGGAAAACAAATCTGCGGTAGGCAAACATTGCAAAATTTCCCCATCCCCAAACACCGCAACTTCCGAACAGTTTTCGGCTACGTCATCCATATCGTGCGAAACGATAACTATCGTTTTTACCGCCTTACCGTGCAAGGTATGCAGCAAATCAAACAACTGGGCTTTCCCTTCGGGGTCCAACCCGGCTACGGGCTCGTCCAACACCAACACTTCGGGCTTGGCAACCAAAACGCCCGCAATGGCAACGCGCCGCTTTTGCCCACCCGATAAATCAAAGGTGGAAACGTCCTTATATTCATTATAATTCAAACCTACGTATTCCATAGCGGTACGCACGTTATCCGCAATTTCTTCTTCCGTAGGAAGAACAAAGGATTTATCCACCCGTTTTTTTGCAGCGGAAAAGTTTTTTAAGGCAAAGGCAACGTCCTCAAACACCGTATCCGCAAACAGCTGATATTCGGGGTACTGGAACACCATTCCCACTTTTTCGCGCAGGGCAATCCGTTCTTTTTTTAACTTCTTTTTATCCAACGGCAAAGCGGCTAATTGCTTTTCATATTCCGCTTGCCCCATAACTTTTTTCTGTTTTTTCAGTGCCTTTCTTTGCGCCTTTCTTTCCTTGGGATTGTAAAGTACGGTATCCCCCACGGTCAACGTTCCGCCCTGTACTTCATTCAGTCCGTTCAGGTGCATAACAAAGGTGCTTTTGCCGCTGCCCGTTTTCCCGATAATTCCAAAAAAACTTCCCGAAGGCACGGTTAAATCCACGCCGCGAAGGGCGTGGGCGGAAAGGGCGGATTTAGCGTTGTAGGTAAAGGTTAATCCTTCTGCGCGAATTTGCATAATTCCTCCGCTAATTCTTCCTTGGTCATAATGCCCTCGGGCAGGGGAATCCCCCGGTTTCTCAATTCTTCGGCAAGCAGCATGGGTCTGGGCAATTCAATCCCCAAATCACGCAAGGTTTCCCTGCGGGAAAACACTTCCTTCGGCGTGCCTTGCATTGCAACTTTTCCGTCATCCATAACGATAACGGCATCCGCCATTGCGGCCTCTTCCATAAAATGTGTAATCAAAACTACCGTAATGCCCCGTTCTCTGTTTAAGCGTTTGGCAGCAGCAAGCACTTCCCTTCTGCCCACGGGGTCCAGCATGGCGGTAGATTCATCTAAAATCAACAAATCGGGTGCAAGTGCCAAAACGCCTGCAATAGCAACGCGCTGCTTTTGCCCGCCCGATAAACGGGAAACGGTGGCGTTGCGAAAGGATTGCATATCCACCGCGGCAAGGGCTTGGGTTATGCGGTTGCCGATTTCTTCCCTGGGAACCCCTAAATTTTCGGGACCGAAAGCAATGTCGTCCTCCACCACCGTAGCAACCGTTTGGTTATCGGGATTTTGAAACACCATCCCTGCGCGTTTTCTAACGGAAAATTTGTTTTTTTCCTGCGAAACGTCCATACCAAACACGGTAACCGTACCTGCGGTGGGACAAAAAAGGGCGTTCATCATTTTTGCTGCGGTGGATTTACCGCTGCCGTTTCTACCCAAAAGAACGGTAAAAGAACCTTGCCGAACGGCAAAAGACGTTCCGTTTAACGCCTTGGTCCGCTCTTCATTACCGTAAACATATTGTACGTTTTCAAAAACAACGGGCTGCAAAGTCCTTTCCCCCCTTTTCCTTTTTCACGATTATATCATTTTTTTCTTTTTTTTACAATTAAATGTGCGTATATTTTCGGAATTTTTATTGACTATTTTTGATAAATGGTCTATAATGGATAGGATATGGGGTTTTGCTCCCCTTTATGGGGAGAAAGCAAAATTCCATACCCAAATTTATATAATATTATTTTACGGAGGTTTTATAATCCATGAAGAAGATGACGATTGACGGTAATACCGCTGCCAGCCACGTTGCGTACGCATTCAGTGAAGTTGCGGCTATTTACCCCATCACCCCCTCCTCTCCCATGGCGGAAGTTGCAGACGAATGGTCTGCTGCCGGACGCAAAAACATGTTCGGTCAAGAACTGCGCCTTGCGGAAATGCAGTCCGAAGCAGGTGCGGCAGGTGCCGTACACGGTTCGCTGGTAGCAGGTGCGCTTACCACCACCTACACCGCTAGCCAAGGGCTTTTACTGATGATTCCCAACATGTACAAAATTGCAGGGGAATTGCTGCCCACGGTTTTCCACGTTAGCGCAAGATGCGTTGCTTCGCACGCGCTGAACATTTTTGGCGACCATTCGGACGTAATGGCTTGCCGCCAAACGGGCTTTGCAATGCTTGCAAGCAGCTCGGTACAAGAAGCAATGGATTTAGGTTTGGTTGCACACCTTTCCACCTTAAAATCCAAAGTTCCTTTCCTGCATTTCTTTGACGGATTCCGTACCAGCCACGAAGTTTCCAAAGTAGACGTAATTGATTATGACGAAATGAAACCCTTGGTTGATATGAAGGACATTGAAGATTTCCGCGCACGCGCATTGAACCCCGAACATCCCATTCAACGCGGTACCGCACAAAACGGAGATATCTTCTTCCAAAACCGCGAAACCTGCAACAAGTACTATAACGCAACCCCCGCTATCGTTCAAAAGATGATGGACAAGGTTAGCAAGTTGACGGGTAGAAATTACCACCTGTTTGACTACGTTGGTGCACCTGATGCAGAACGCGTTGTTGTTATGATGGGCAGCGGTGCTGACGCTATGGAAGAAACCTTAACCAAGATGAACAAGAGCGGTGCAAAAGTTGGTTTGATTAAAGTACGTTTGTACCGTCCCTTTGCAGTTGACGCGTTCATGGCTGCAATCCCCGCAACCTGCAAAAAGATGGCAGTTTTGGATAGAACCAAAGAACCCGGCGCACTTGGCGAACCTTTGTACCTTGACGTATGCTCCGCCCTTTTAGAAAAAGGCAAAACGGATATCACCGTTGTTGGCGGCAGATACGGCCTTGGCAGCAAGGAATTCAACCCCTCTATGTGCTACGCAGTTTACAAGAACCTTGCAAAGAAGAACCCCAAGAACCACTTTACCGTTGGTATTTATGATGACGTAACCAAGACTTCTTTGGATTTCAGCAAAAAGTACGTTGCTGCACCCAAGGGCACGGTTAGTTGTAAGTTCTACGGCTTGGGCTCTGACGGTACGGTTGGCGCAAACAAGAACTCCATCAAAATTATTGGGGACCACACCGACCTATATGCACAAGGCTACTTTGTATACGACAGTAAAAAGTCGGGCGGTATTACCATTTCGCACTTGCGTTTCGGTAAAACCCCCATTCAATCTTCTTACCTGATTGACGCGGCAGACTTTATCGCTTGCCACAACCCCTCGTACGTAACCCGTTACGATATGCTTTCGGATATCAACGAAGGCGGTACTTTCCTTTTGAACTCCCCCTGGGAAACCTTGGAGGCACTGGAAGCAAACCTTCCCGTTGAAATGAAGCGCCAAATTGCTAAGAAGAAATTGAAGATGTACAACATCAACGCAATTTCCATTGCGGCAGGTATCGGTCTTGGTGGTAGAACGAACACCATCATGCAAGCGGCGTTCTTCTACTTAAACCAAAACATTCTTCCTTACAAGGATGCAGAAAACTACATGAAAGCGGCTGCTAAAAAGTCCTTTGCTAAGAAGGGCGACGCAGTAGTTCAAATGAACTATGCCGCTATTGATAACGCAATCGCAGGCTTAAAGGAAATCACCTATCCCGAATCTTGGGCAACCGCAGGCGAAGGCGCACCCATGGCAGAAGTTGCAAACAACGAATACTTCAAAAACGTGGTTCATCCCATTTTGGTACAAGAAGGCGACAAACTTCCCGTTTCCGCTTTCAATGCAGACGGCTCTGTTCCCACCGGCACCACCCAATACGAAAAACGCGGTGTTGCAGTTAAGGTTCCCAAGTGGATTGCTGAAAACTGTATCCAATGTAACAAGTGCGCGTTCGTGTGCCCGCACGCATGTATCCGCCCCGTTCTCGTAGAAGAAACTGCGGAAGTTCCCGCTTCTTTCGCTACCAAGGCGGCTATCGGCAAAAAGGGTTACACCTTCCGTATGCAAGTATCTCCCCTGGATTGCATGGGCTGCGGCGTTTGTGCAAATGTTTGCCCCAGCAAGAACAAGGCGCTAGAAATGGTACCCCTTGCTTCGGTTGTAGCAGAAGAAACCGTAAACTACGAA
>JAZRTI010000018.1:0-1257 GCA_045651955.1 Christensenellaceae bacterium
AAACGGACTGATTAAGTCCATGGAAAAAAACTTAATATCCGCTGAAAAGTTTGCAAGAATTACCGAAGCGGAAACTGTGGAAGAAATAATCAAAACTTTACGCGAAAGCGGTTTTGGTGGGGAAGAAGAATACGCCCCCCAAGATTACGAACGTATGATAGCGGCCGATTGGGCAAAATTTCTTTCTTTTTTAAGGAAATACTGCCCCAAGGAAAGTGTGTTAAAAGCGTATTTCGCGCAACGTGATTTTCACAATGCGGAATGCGCCTTACGCGGTAAATACGTTGCCGTTTCGCAATCCGCTTTTTTGGAAGAGGGCGAGGTTTCTTTGCCTACCTTATTAAAGGCCGTGGAAACGGGGGATTATTCGCAAATCCCTACCTACCTTTCCACGCCCATAAAAAAGGGGGAGGAACTGTTTGTTGAACAAACGGCTACGGGAATTGCCATCGGTACTCTTTTCCGTCGCGCGCATTACGAATATTTGTTGAAAATCGTGCGCGGAAAGGAGCAAAGGCGTTTTCTACAGCATGAAATCGACGCGAAAAATTTACGCGTTGCTTTTCGTAGCCAAACGGTAATTCAAGCAGAAAGTATGTACGTTGCGGGCGGTAAAATTCCCCAAGAGGATTTAAATTTGATTGTTGAAGGGGACTGTGCAAAAATTTCCCGCAGATTTATGTTTGGGGAATACGCGGATTTGGTTGCCCTTGGCATAGAAGCGCGCGCGGAACAAAAGCCCATGGTGGAATTTGAACGCTACGTAGAAGATTTTGCTTTGAAAAAATTAAAGGAACGCCGTTTTGAAACCGAAGGGCTTGTTCCCTTGCTTTTATTCGTGCAATATAAGGAAAACGAGTGGAAAAACGTTCGCATCGCAATCGTTGGGAAATTAAACGGCGTAGAAGGCGACTCCGTTCGCAAAAGATTGAGGGAATGCTATCATGGGTAAAACGGCAATTATTGGCAGCGGTGAAAGCGTGCTCGCTTTTCAAGCGGGTGGGGTGGAAGCCTTTCCCGTACAAGGGGAACAGCAAGCAAGGGAAACCTTGCGCCGTTTAGCAAAAACGCACAGCGTAATTTTCCTAACGGACGAACTTGCTCAACCTTTGAAAGATTTAATTGATAGAATGAACGAATCACCCTACCCAATCGTGATTTCCGTTCCTTCTGCAAACGGTGAAAGTAAATTTGCCGTGCAAAGAATGAAGGAACAAATGGAACGTGCCCTTGGGGTGGATATCTTATTCCAGAGAG
>JAZRTI010000019.1:0-1100 GCA_045651955.1 Christensenellaceae bacterium
GCAATCACGATTCTTCCTTTTTCTTCCGCGTAATTTACGGTATAACCCGTACCCCCTTCGTGTTCGCGCAAATACGCTATCACACAGCAAGAACGGTCCACCATAAAGCGGTTGCGAACGTGCATACAGCCCGCGTAATACTTTTCGCTAAGCGTAAGCACTAAATCCGCTTGGGTAAGGCGCTTTTGGTACGCCTTTTGCTCCTTTTCGGGGAAGAATTTTTCCTGCCCTTTACAAGGAACGCACGCCACCAAGGTTATATCCTTATATTCTTTTTTCCTTTTTATAACGTAATCAAAGGCGATGCTATCAAACCCCATCGCCATACCGCACAAAAAGGTTTTTATACCGATAGAAAGGGCAAAATCCACCGCCTTTTCCATCATAAAAATTCCCCTTTCGTCCACGTTTTTGCGGTGCCCGGTAAAACAAGCCGTTTGTAAAAATAAGGGGCTTTCTTCTATAGTGGAAAGCAAATCCTTTTCGGTTTTTTCGGCTAGTTTTTTCATAAGGGTTTGCTACGTTCCTTTCCGTTTCCACGGGGGTATTTTTGGGGCGTAGAAGCCACTTTTTTTATGATTAACACCGTTCTTTCATCCCCGCTGGGAAGGGTGAAACAATGCTTTTCTTCAATTTTTCCACCCAAAATTTTTAACGCGTTTTGCGCAGCGGTAATTTCTTCTTCGGTTTGCGAAAAACTACCCTTATAGCACACGAAAACCCCACCCACTTTTATAAGGGGCAGGCAGTATTCTAAAAGGGTGCTTAAATTTGCCACGGCGCGGGCGGAAACCGCATCGAAACTTTCACGCGTTTTGGGGTTTTTACCCATATCTTCCGCGCGGGCGCAAACCACTTCGGTAGGTAATCCGTACCGCGTTTTTACTTCGCTTAAAAAGTTACACTTTTTACCCACCGATTCAATTTGCGTTACGTGGATATCTTCGCGCAAAAAACAAAGGGGAACGGAAGGGAACCCCCCGCCGCTGCCAATTTCCGCAACGCGCGCCCCGTTAGGGAAAAATTTCGCCCCGAGCGCGCTATCCAAAAAGTGCTTTTCCTTAACCCCTTCTTCATCCGTAATGGCAGTTAAGTTCACC
>JAZRTI010000020.1:0-80394 GCA_045651955.1 Christensenellaceae bacterium
GCCTCCGACTTTTCGGTAATCACGCCCACACCAAAACTTCCGGGAATGTTCGCAGGCGTATTTTCGGGTTCTAAATAAGAAAATACGTCGCTTCTGTTCAGCAGTGCTTTGGTTATTTTAACTTTTGCAGAAGAAACCGAAGTGATTTCTTCGGAAAAGACTTCCTGCACAATGTTTTTGGGCGCAGTGATTTGCCAACTCTTCATATATTTCTCCTTGCGTAACCGAAAAACGGAAATTTTTACACGCTATATGGCATTATAAAGCATATTTTCAAAAAGCGCAAGCAAAAAATATAGAAAATTTTAATGAAATTTATAAAGAACGGGCTAAAAATGATTGACGAAACGGTGAAATTGTATTATAATCTTATCACTAATTAAGAAGAGGTGAGTTACTGATGAAACCCGAAATTCATCCCGATTATCACGAAGTTACCGTTGTATGTGCTTGCGGTAATACCTTTACTACCGGTACGACCAAGAAAGGGGACTCTATTAAGATTGATATTTGCAATAGATGTCATCCATATTTCACGGGCAAACAAAAACTCGTTGATGCGGGCGGACGCGTAGACAAGTTCAAAAAGCGTTACGGAATCTAAAAAATGCAGCCCTAAGAGTTTCTTCTTAGGGCTGTTATTATACTTGCCGTTAACTCAAAGGTGATTATGAAAAAGCAAACTCAATCGGCAAACAAGACCAGTATTGGCGGTCAAGCCGTTCTTGAAGGGGTTATGATGCGCGGCAAGCGCTCTATGGCAACAGCTGTTAGAGATCAGGACGGAATTATCCGTATGGAATCCGTGCGCCTTACTCCTACCGAGAAAAAGCCGATTCTTTTTCGCATACCCGTTTTGCGTGGCTGTATCAATTTTTTTGCGTCCCTTATCAGTGGTACCAAAGTATTACTTCGTTCTGCCGAAGTTTTTGGGGAATCCGAGCCAACCCGCTTTGAAAAATGGCTTAGCGAAAAATGTAAATTGAATTTAATGAGCGTGATTATGACGCTCAGTGTGATTCTTGGCCTTGCGTTATCGTTGGGTCTTTTCGTGTTTTTGCCGCAGTTTTTATATGAGATTGCGGTAAAACCTTTATTCCGCGCAGCGTTTGGCGTGGAAAGCATTTGGGTTCAAACCATATCCGAAGGATTGCTGCGTATCGCCATTTTTATCGGATATATTCTTTTAACTTCCTTGCTTTCGGATATTAAACGCACATATTGTTACCATGGCGCAGAACATAAAACCATTTCTTGCTACGAAAAGGGGATGGAATTAACCGTAGAGAACGTACGTACGTGTACGCGCGTGCATAACCGTTGCGGTACTACCTTTATGTTTTTTGTAATGATGGTAAGTATTTTTGTTGTTGCGGTAGTACGTTCGTTGATAGAGCCCGTGTTTCCTACGGTGGGCGTTGACGGATTTACCCTAAATAAACTTTGGCAATTTTTGATTCGTATTGCGTGTATACCTTTAACCGCTGGGCTGTCTTACGAACTGTTGAAAGGTCTTGCAAAAACGGAAAATCCCATTTTTGCACCCTTAAAAGCACCGGGGCTTTTGTTGCAACGCATTACCACAAAGGAACCGGATGACGGCATGATTGAAGTAGCCATCGCCGCATTTACCAAAGTTCTTGCAATGGATGCGGATGAATCGGTGCCTACCGAAACGTTTGTTACCGCAAGAAAATTTGGCGAATTTTACGAAGAACAGCAAAAAGTATTGATGGATGCCGGGGTGGAAGAATGGGCGGATTTAGACTGGATTTTCTGTGATGTTTTATCTGTAAACAGAGATGTGTTATCCGCTATGGAAAAGGATAGGCTGCTTACCCCTGCACAAACCGAAAAAATTATTGCCTTTGTTAAAGAACGTGCAACCGGAAAACCCCTTGCTTACGTTTTGGGAACGGCAGAATTTTACGGAATTACCTTAAAAGTGGATGAAAGGGTTTTAATTCCCCGTCCGGAAACCGAACTGTTGACCGAACGTGCGATAGCGGAAATTCAACCGGGGGATACCGTGTTGGATCTTTGTACGGGTAGCGGTGCCATTGCCATTACTCTTGCAAAAAAGACGGGGGCAACCGTATTTGCAACGGACATTTCCGAACAAGCCTTATTGCTTGCAGAAGAAAATGCCGTCGCAAACGGGGCACAAATTACTTTTATACAAAGTGATATGTTCAAAAATGTGGAAGGCAAATTCCGCATTATCCTTTCTAACCCTCCCTACATTCCCACTGCAGATATAGATACGTTGGAAAGCGTTGTAAAAGAACATGAACCTTTGTTGGCGCTGGACGGTGGGCAGGACGGATTGGATTATTATCGTATTATCGCAAAACAAGCGCATAAATTTTTAGAAGAAAAAGGCGTTTTATTTTTGGAAATCGGTATAGGTCAAGCAGAATCCGTAGAAGATTTACTGAAAAAACATTTTGAAGTAACCATATATCCCGATTATAACGGAATTCTTCGTATGGTTCGGGCGGTACGGAAGTGATGACGGATAAGCTGGAAACGATTTTTAAGCGGTTTCAGGAGTTGACCGAACTGGTCAGTGATCCTGCCGTAATTGCAAACAGCGAACTGTGGCAAAAAACCGTAAAGGAACGTGCGGAAATAGAAGAAATAGCCGAAAAATACGCAGAATATAAGCGCGTGATGTCCGAACGTGATGCGGCTGAGCAAGCGTTGCAAACCGAAACGGATGCGGAAATGAAAGATTTGTTTTCCGAAGAATTTTACGGATGCAAGAAACGCTTGGAAGAAATTGAAGAAGAATTAAAAATTCTTCTGCTTCCCAAAGACCCCAACGACGATAAAAGTATTATTATGGAAATCCGTCCGGGCGCAGGCGGGGATGAGGCAGGTCTGTTTGCTTACGATTTGTATAAAATGTACCTGCGTTACGCCGAAAGCATGCGTTGGAAAACCGAAGATATTGACTGTGCTTTTTCGGAAGCAGGTGGCGTAAAGGAAGCGGTTTTTAGTATTATGGGAAAGGGTGTTTACAGCCACTTAAAATTTGAAAGTGGGGTACACCGCGTACAGCGTGTTCCCGAAACCGAATCCCAAGGCAGGGTGCATACTTCTACCGTAACGGTAGCGGTTTTACCCGAAGTGGAAGATATACAGGTAGAAATCAACGAAAAAGACTTAAAAATTGATACTTACCGCAGCGGCGGTGCCGGTGGACAACACGTCAATAAAACCGAATCTTCCATCCGTATAACCCACCTTCCCACAGGGATTGTTGTAACTTGCCAGGATGAACGTTCGCAAATTAAGAACCGTGAAAAGGCTATGAAAGTTTTGAAGAGCCGTTTGTACGATCATTTCAGCGGTGCATACGAAAAGGAGTACGCTGAAAACCGAAAAGGACAAATTGGCACCGGGGACCGTTCGGAGCGTATTCGTACCTATAATTTCCCCCAAGGAAGGGTAACCGATCACCGAATTGGGTTAACCCTGTATTCTTTGGATAAGTTTATGATGGGCGAAATTGCCGAGATGACGGATGCCTTACAAATTGCAGACCGCAATGCAAAACTTGCGGGTGAAGAAAATTAAAAAAAATTTCCGCATTGCGGAAGCAGATACGTGCCGGACGGTTTTCCGGCAAGGAGTACGATATGAGAATTACAAAACGCGCAGCAGCAATTTCCCCTTCTTTAACTTTGGAAATTACGGCAAAGGCAAAAAAACTGAAACAACAGGGTGTTTCCGTGGTTTCTTTTGGCGCAGGGGAGCCCGATTTTAACACGCCGACCCCCATTATTGATGCGGCAAAGCGCGCGATGGACGCAGGCTATACCAAATATACCCCCGCATCCGGTTCGGAAGAACTGAAAAAAGCAGTATGTGAAAAACTGCAAAAGGAAAACGGGCTTACTTACGAACCTTCCCAAATCGTTGTTTCCTGCGGTGCAAAACATTCCCTTTACAACGCAATGCAGGCGTTGATTGAAGAAGGGGATGAAGTAATTTTACCTTCGCCTTTCTGGCTTACCTACCCCGAACTTGTACGTCTTTGCGGTGGGGAAGTGGTTTTCGTTGAAACCAAAGCGGAAAACGCGTTTAAGATGACCGCACAGGATTTTGAAAAAGCAATCACCCCCAACACCAAGGCACTTATCTTAAACTCTCCCAACAATCCCACGGGGGCGGTTTACACCAAAGAAGAATTGTTTGCGATTGCTGACGTAGCGGTAAAACACGGAATCTTTGTAATTTCGGATGAAATTTACGAAAAACTGGTTTACGAAGGTGCACAGCACGTTTCTATTGCCACGCACAGCGAAGAAATGAAGGATTTAACCGTGGTTATCAACGGTATGAGTAAGGCGTTTGCTATGACGGGTTGGCGTATCGGTTATCTTGCCGCACCCAAGGACGTAGCAAAGGCGATTTCGGGCATTCAAAGCCACGAAACCAGCAACCCCTGCTCCATTGCACAGGCTGCTTCCGTTGTTGCACTTGCAGAAGATGACGGCTCCTTGGCAACCATGCAGCAAGCGTTTGCGGATCGCCGTAAATTTGCGGTTGCACGCATTCAAGAAATGCAGGACGTTACTTGCGTGGTTCCCGAAGGTGCGTTTTATATCATGGTTAATGTTTCTTCTTGCTACGGTAAGAAGTTTGGGGAAACCGAAATTACGGGCTCCGTATCCTTTGCAAGTGCGCTGCTGAATCGCGGCGTTGCAGTTATTCCCGGTGCGGCGTTTGGTGCAGATGACTACGTTCGTCTTTCTTACGCTATCAGTAAGGAAGAAATTGCCGAAGGGTTGAACCGTTTGGAATCCTTTATTAAAGAGGTTAAAAATAATGGCTAAATACAAGGAAGGGTTGTTTTTTAACGAAAATCTCAACCTGTTAGAAGAAGAACGCTACGCATACCGCTTGCAGGACGTAGCCGAACCCGAACTGTACCGTAATACTTTTAATTACGACGAAATTCCCAAAACGGTATTCAACCACCGCCACGTTCCTATGGATATGCCCAAGGATATTTGGATAACGGATACTACTTTCCGCGATGGGCAACAATCCACCAGCCCTTTTTCTGTGGAACAAATCAAGCACATTTATGCGCTGATGTCCCGTTTGGGCGGCAAAAAGGGGATTATCCGTCAAAGTGAGTTCTTTATTTACAGCGAAAAGGATCAGCGCGCTGCGCGCGAATGTATGGAAATGGGATTAGAATTTCCCGAAGTAACCAGTTGGATTCGCGCAAACGAAAAGGACTTTGCCTTGGTTAAACAAATGGGCGTACGCGAAACGGGAATTTTGGTTAGTTGTTCGGACTACCACATCTTCAAAAAGATGAACTTAACCCGTGCACAGGCTATGGATAAATACCTGGGTATCGTAAAATCCGCCCTTGCGGCAGGCATTGTACCCCGTTGCCACTTTGAAGATATTACGCGTGCGGATTTTTACGGTTTTGTAGTTCCCTTTGCAACCGAATTGATGAAACTGGGAAAGGAAGCAAACGTTCCTATTAAAATTCGCGCCTGCGATACGCTTGGTTTTGGCGTTTCTTATCCCGGAACTTCCTTGCCCCGCAGTGTACAAGGTATTATTTACGGCTTAAAAAAATATGCAAAAGTTCCTTCCGATCAGTTGGAATGGCACGGTCATAACGATTTTTATAAAGTGGTTACCAACGCGGCTACTGCATGGCTTTACGGATGCAGTGCGGTAAACTGTGCCCTTCTTGGTATTGGCGAGCGTACGGGGAATTGCCCCTTGGAAGCAATGGCAATAGAATACGCTTCTCTTCGCGGTACAACGGACGGTATGGATTTAACCGCTATCACCGAAATTGCGGAATATTTTGAAAAGGAAATGCAAATTGCAATTGCTCCCACAACCCCCTTTATCGGTAGGGCGTTCAACGCTACCAAGGCGGGGATTCATGCGGACGGCATTTTGAAAGATGAAGAAATTTATAATATTTTCAATACGCAAAAACTTTTGAACCGTCCTATGCACGTGTACATCAACCAAGCCAGTGGGCTTGCAGGTCTTGCTTATTGGGTAAACGATTTTTATTCTCTTCCCGAAGGGCAAAAAATTGATAAGCATGACCCCTTAATTTTAGCACTGAAAGAACGTGTTGATCAGGAATACGCAAACGGTAGAAACAGCGTGATGGGGGATGATGAATTGGATACCTTCGTTCGTCTGATTGACTCCAAACGCCATAAGTTAATGTACGTACATATGCAGTAAATTTCCGCTTTTGGGGCTTACAACCCCTTTTGTAATAAATAATTTTACGAAATTGCGGAAAAAAATTAAAAAAGTACTTGAAAAAATCATAACGATAGGTTACAATATAAGCAAGAAAAAAGGAGGTTTGGTTATTATGATTAAAACTATTTGTGGCTTAAAAGGCTCTGGAAAAACCAAACGTATTATTATGCAAGCGAATAACGACGCGGCGATGGCAACCGGTAACGTCGTATTTATCACGGATACCAAGCGTTACATGTACGATTTAGTACGTAAAGTACGTTTTGTTGACGTAAAGGACTACGGTATCAATTCTACCGAAGGGCTTTTAAGTTTCGTTAAAGGTATTGTTGCAGGCAATTCGGATACGCAGTACGTATTTATTGACGGTGCTGCCAGAATTACGGGAACGAATCCCGCAGAAATGGCTGATTTCTACAAGGAATTGGAAATGATGCGTGGCGATTTCGGCTTAAACTTTATCTTAACGGTAAGCATGGCAGAAGAAGAATTGCCCGAATTTATTAAAAAGCACGAAATTTAATTAAAATATCACATTTTTTGCAGGAGTTTTTATGAGATTTATCAGCACGCGCAATACGCAAAAAATTGTCAGTGCGAGCGAAGCGATTTCTCACGGAATATCTGAAGACGGCGGGCTGTTTGTGCCTGCCGATTTTCCGTTATTAGGGGAACAGGATTTTCTCGCACTTTGCGGAATGGATTACGCCGAACGCGCAGCGTTCGTGCTTTCCAAGTACTTAACGGACTACGATTATGACCGTCTGAAAGCGGCGTGTCAAAATGCGTATTCCAAATTTGAAGAAAACGATGCCGCACCCTTAATGTGCATTGATGAAGGACTTTACATTTTGGAATTGTTCCACGGTCCTACGCTTGCCTTTAAGGATATGGCACTCACGCTTTTGCCCTTCCTTCTTCGCGAAGGTTGCAATAATATCGGCATCAAGGAAAAGGTGCTTATTTTGGTTGCTACCAGCGGGGATACGGGTAAGGCTGCGTTAGAAGGCTTTAAGGATGCGGAAGGCATTAAAATTATGGTTTTCTATCCTTCTGAAGGTGTTTCGGATATGCAAAAACTGCAAATGTGCACGCAGGAAGGGGATAACGTTTCCGTAGTTGCCGTAAAAGGCAATTTTGACGATTGCCAATCTGCGGTTAAGCGTATTTTCAACGATAACGCTTGCATTGAAAGCCTGAAAAAGCAAGGATATATTTTCTCATCTGCAAACTCCATCAATTTTGGTCGTTTGGCACCCCAAATTGCCTACTATTTCTCTGCGTACTGCGATTTGGTAAATGCAGAAGAAATTGAACTTGGCGATAAAGTAAACTTTGTTGTTCCTACGGGTAACTTTGGTAATATTCTTGCAGCATATTATGCAAAAAAAATGGGGCTTCCCGTTGGAAAACTGCTTTGTGCGTCCAATAAAAATAATATTTTAACCGACTTCTTCCACACGGGCGAATATGATACCAACCGTGAGTTCTACAAAACCACTTCGCCTTCCATGGATATCTTAATTTCCAGCAATTTGGAACGCCTTTTGTTTGAACTTTTTGACCGCGATTCGGCAAAAACGGCAGAAGAAATGCGCAAATTGAAGGAAGAAGGAAAGTATGCAATTTCTGCGGAACTGTTGGAAAAACTGAATGTGGAATTTTACGGCGGATACTGTGATGAAGAAGAAAATGCCGAAACCGTACAGTATTTCTACGATGAATATCGCTATGCTTTGGATACCCATACGGCAAATGCAGTTGCGGTACTGAATCAATATCAGGCTGAAACCGAGGATGTAACGCCTACCGTTGTTGTTTCTACGGCAAGTCCTTATAAGTTTGCTGCGGATGTGTATCAAGCAATTTCGGGTAAACGGATAGAAGATGCGTTTAAGGCAGCTGCAAAGTTGGAAGAATTAACTGCAGTGGAATTGCCCCAAGGGCTGGCAACCTTAAAGCAAAAGCCCGTTCGCTTTACCGAAGTAAAAGAAAAAGACGAACTGGTTAAAACTGTTCTTGCTTTTGCAGACTGATTTTAACCTTCCTTTCATCAATTTAAGATAAAATACAAATTACAAGAAGAAAATGAATGGGATAAACAACTTTCCCGTTGGTTTTCTTCTTGTTTTAAGGAAAGATTATGGATTTTCAACCGGATAAAAAAATACTACTCAGCGCGGTGCAACCCAGCGGAACGCCTACCCTTGGGAACTATATCGGTGCGCTTGCAAATTTTACAAAACTGCAAAATGACTATAACTGTATTTTTTCGGTAGCGGATTTGCACTCTATCACCGTTCCGCAGGACCCTGCGAAATTGCGCGCAAACACGTACGATTTACTTGCGCTGTATCTTGCTTGCGGCATTGACCCCGAAAAAAGCATTCTGTTTAATCAGTCGCACGTTTCTGCACATGCAGAGCTTGCTTGGGTTTTGAACACCGTAACTTACGTTGGGGAATTGAACCGTATGACGCAGTTTAAGGCAAAGTGCCAGTCGCATGCGGATAATATCAATATGGGGCTTATGGATTATCCCGTTTTAATGGCTGCGGATATTTTGCTGTATCAAACGGAATTAGTGCCTGTCGGTGCGGACCAAAAGCAGCATTTGGAACTAGCAAGAGATCTTGCCGTTCGTTTTAATAACCGTTTTGGGGAAACCTTCCGTGTGCCCGAACCCTATATTGCCAAAACGGGTGCGCGCGTTATGAGCTTGGCAGAACCGGATAAGAAAATGAGCAAGTCGGATGCAAACGTCAATGCCTTTATTTCCATGAATGATGATCCCGATACCATTATGCGCAAATTCAAACGCGCGGTAACGGATAGCGGCAGTGAAATCCGTTTTGGGGAAGATAAGCCGGGTATTTCCAACCTGCTTACCATTTACGCCGTTTGCGCGGATACAACGGTAGAACAGGCGGAAAAAGAATTTGCAGGCGCAGGCTACGGCATCTTCAAACAGCGTGTTGGGGAAGCGGTTGTGGAAAAATTACGCCCCATTCAGGAAAGAAAACAAAAAATTGCACAAGATAAAGCATATCTCACTAAAATTTTGGCAGAAGGCGCATCTGCTGCTGAACGTATTGCATATAAAACCTTGCGTAAGGTTTATAAAAAAGTGGGATTTGTTCCCCGTGAAAGGATTTAACGCGTGTTCGGTTACGTAAAACCATACGAATATCAATGCTACGTTAAGGACGTGGTTTTATATAAATCGCTATATTGTGGCTTGTGTAAAAGCATAGGAAAAGGGTGTAACCAAATTTCCCGTTTTTCGGTAAGTTACGACGTAACGTTTCTTTCTGCCCTTTTGCATAATACCGAAGGGATAGATATCACTGTTAAAAAGCAGCGTTGCTGTACGCATTGGTTAAAAAAACGCCCTGCTGCCCTTCCGGATGAACTTTCTGTTGTTTTGGCAAAATTAAACGTTTTGCTTGCCTACCGAAAACTTTTGGATGATAAGCAGGATGAAAATAAAGGCGGAATGAAACGGGCATTGTTCCGCAATGCCTATAAAAAAGCGCAAAAATCTTTGCCCAATGCGGATGTTGCAATTAAGGAAGAATATGCCCGTTTAATACAAATGGAACGGGCGGGGGAAGTAAGCCCGGATAAAGTTGCTGATGCCTTTGGTGTTATGATGCAACGCGTTATAAAAGCCTTGCCGTTACAACATGTTTCGGATGCTCTTTACCAATTTGCCTACTTTATGGGTAAATGGATTTATTTAATTGATGCTTTGGACGACTTTGAAAAGGATGGCAGGAAAAATTCTTACAACGTGTTCCGCTTGGCTTACCCCAAAGCACAAACGCTGCAAGATTTAATTATACTGTCAAAAGAAGAATTGCAAACGCTTTTTGGCAGTACGGTTGCCGCAGCACAAACCGCATACAGTGCCTTAACTTTTTATTTTAATCATGATTTGTTAGATAATATCGTTTTTTTAGGCATCCCGCGGGAAACCGAACGAATACTTAAAAAAGGAGAAGTGAATGAGAAATCCGTATGAAGTGCTTGGCGTTGATAATGGCGCCTCCATGGAAGAAATTACCGCGAAATATCAGCAGTTAAAGGAAACGTATGGAGAAGCACGTTTTTCTCAGGGAGAGGAAGGGAATCGCGCTGCGCGCATGCTAACCGAACTGGAAAGTGCATACGCAGAAATCAGTGCGGAACGCGCTTATGCCCAAGGAACTCAAAATAACGCAAAAGGTGATTTTGCCGGGGTTGAAGGGGTAATCAAAGCAGGGGATTTAGACAAAGCACAAATGCTTTTGGATATGGTTGCGGATCGGACTGCGGAATGGCATTACCTGCAATCTTATATTTATTACCGGAAAAACTGGATGAATGAAAGCAAAAAACAGCTGGAAATCGCCGTTTCTATGGATGGGGAAAATCCCAAATATCAAAAGGCTTTGGTTGAACTTAATAAAAGGATGCAGGCAGATCAGCAACGCGTGTTCACTTCGGGCAATGCCGCGTACGGTGGACAGCCCTACGGCGCTAACGACGGGCAAATGGGCGGCAATGCTTTGGCGGATTGCTGTACCACTTATCTTTGCTGTCAAGCCCTTAGTTGTTTCTGTCGCTGATAATGAACACTAAAGTAATTTCCATCTCCGCAATCGCAGCGGCAATTTCGGGGCTTTTGGTGGGTGTTGGTTGCTACCTGGGGAACCTTGATTTTTCCTTGTTTTTATTTGCGGGTATTTTTCTTACCATACCGCTGTATCGCAATTCGGTTTGGGGATGTGTGCTTGCGTATCTTGCAGGCGGGTTTATCGGGCTGATGATTTCGGGGTTTAATATTATTTTGATTTTCCCCTATTTCGTTTGGTTCGGAATTCATCCCGTACTGGGTTGTGTGCTGGCAAGGAAAGGTGTGAACCGCTGGATTGCCTTTTTGGTTAAACTGTTTTTTTTGGAATTAACTGTTTTTTTGCTGTTACAGTTTACCCAAGTATTAAGCATTAAAATAGACTTTTTTTCATCTAACGCGTGGATTTTTTATCTTGCGGCAGTGCCTGTACTCCTTTTATATGACCGCATGGTGGAATTTATCGTGTGTTATCTGTTTCGTATACTGTATAAAATCGCAAAATAAAACGCACCCGATGGGTGCGTTTTTTACGTGATAGGAACTTCGCTATTCCTGCGTTGACAATCGCATAATCCACAAAATGCAGTAGTGGATAAAAATGCTGCAATAATTAACAGTTGTGTAAAGGAAATTACACCATTATTTTTCAAAATAAAAAGCAAAGCAACCAAAACGATGCACTCGTTACTCATAGATTCCCCCTTTTTGACAGGATTCTTCAATGTTACACGATATGCGGCAAAATTAGGATTTATTCTCCCTTGCGCGATTCTACCTGTTTTTGTTATACTTGTTTCGGAAAACATATGTGAAAGAATAAGGAGGAAGCATATGAACGCAACGCTGTTACTGGATGAACGAACGAAAACTTTGGTGGAGCAGTACGTGCCGTCGGGGGATTTACTGCTTGAACTGGTGGATTTTTTTAATATTTTTTCGGATTCCACAAGGTTGAAACTTTTATCGGCACTTGCAATTTCCGAAATGTGTGTTACCGATTTATCACGCGTTTTAGAATTAAATCAAACTACCGTTTCGCACCAATTGCGATACTTAAAGGATTTGGGCGCGGTGAAACAGGAACGGCAAGGAAAAATTATTTTTTATTCGCTAAAAAACGAAGCGTTAAACGACGTACTGTTGAAAGGTGTGGAATTTTTAGGGTTTTGATAAGTAAACGTTTTACAAAGGAAAGAAAAAGGGGTATAATATTTATATGGAAACCATTAGAAAAAAACTATCGGGCCTGCCAGATACCCCCGGTTGCTATATTATGAAAAATGCGGAAGGGCAAATAATTTACGTTGGTAAAGCGATAAACTTAAAACGCCGTGTTTCGCAGTATTTTCATGCAAACGTAAAAGGGGAAAAAGTGCGCCGTATGGTAGAAAACGTGGCGGATTTTGACTACGTTGTTACCCCCTCGGAAATGGATGCCCTTGCTTTGGAATCCAACTTAATAAAAAAACACAAACCTAAATACAATATCCTATTAAAGGATGATAAGCGCTATCCCTATATTCGTGTAGACGTAAAAAACCCCTTTCCCACATTTACCGTTTCCAGAAAAGTGAAAAAGGACGGTGCAAAATATTTTGGTCCGTTTATGGGTGGGGTAAACGTTAACGAGGTATTGGAACTTCTGAACTGCGCATTTTCTATTCGTCCCTGTACCGTTACGTTAAACGCCGGAAAAGCAAAAAAACCCTGTCTAAACTACCATTTGGGCAAATGTCTTGCCCCGTGTGCAGGCGCATGCAGCAGGGCGGAATACCTAAAACACGTGCAAATGGCAACGGACTTTCTTTCGGGCAGTGAAGAAGGGGTACAAGCGCTTTTAACCGAACGCATGATGAAGTTTGCGGAAAACGAGCAGTTTGAACTTGCTATTCGCATGAAATCCCAACTGGCAATGCTGGAAAAAATCCGATTAAAACGATTAACGGATATTCCGCGTTGTTTATCAGCCGACGTGCTTGCTTATGAAACTGACGGTATATACGCCACGGTAAGCATGCTGTTTGTGCGTGCGGGTAGAATGCTTGGTGCGGAAAATTTTACTGTGGAGCGCGGCATTGATGGTGAAAACGAGGCAATTGAGAGCATTTTATTGCAGTTTTACCGTGAAGGGAAAGAACTGCCCGAAGAAATTATTTTAGCGGGTTTGCCCACAGAATTTGCCGTACTAAAAGAATACCTAAAAAATTTACATGGAAAAAACGTTCGGTTTACTTTCCCAAAGGTTGGGGTAAAAAAGGAACTTTTGCATATGGCGCATGCCAACGCCAAAGAATTTTTGGAAAAAAACGTGGAAAAATTCCAAACCAAAACGGCAATGACGGTGCAGGCTTGTAGCAGATTGCAAACCATTCTTTCCCTGCCGCGCTATCCAAAACGGATGGAATGTTACGATATTTCTAACGTTAGCGGCGTAGATAAAGTGGGAAGCATGACCGTGTTTTTGGATGGGGAGCCGGCAAAAACCGAATATCGGCGTTTCAAGATAAAAACGGTGGATGGCGCTAACGATTTTCTTTCTTTACAAGAAGTTCTTGCCCGTAGGCTGGAAAAACTGGGAACGGCAGAAGAATCCCGTTTTCCCAAGCCGGATTTGATTGTGATTGACGGCGGAAAAGGGCAACTTTCTTCTGTAAAAGAAGTGTTTGACCGCATGGGGATTGCGGATATTCCTTTGATTTCTCTTGCGGAAAGGGAGGAGGAAATTTTTACAGTTTCCAATCGGGAATCTATACGGTTGGACCGCAGGGATGTGGCGCTGAAATTATTGCAACGCATTCGGGACGAGGCACACCGTTTTGCCCTATCTTATCACCAAACCTTGCGTGATAAACGTATGACGAAAGAGTCCTTGCAAGATATTACGGGGGTGGGCGCGGAAAGGTCAAAAAGCATAATGGCACATTTCCATTCCGTGCAGGCGATAAAAAAGGCAACACATAAGCAGTTGATGGCTGCACCGGGTGTGGGAAAACAGTTGGCAAAGGATATTTATAAGCATTTTCACAAGGAGAAAAAGGATAATCATGAATAACGAAAGCATGCAGTTCAACGTGGCGGTTTCGGACTATGACGGAACTTTGGCACATGACGATAATACGGTGGCACAAAGTTCTGTACAGGCAATTTTAGAATTTATTAAGCGCGGCGGAACGTTTATGATTTCCACCGGAAGGGGCCCCACGGGGATTTTACCCGCCGTACACCGCATGGGAATTGAAAAGGGCTTGGTAATGTGTTTGCAGGGCAACGTGATTTGTGATATTCAAACGGGTGAAATGATTGCAAATACGGGTATGCCCAAGGAAATGGCGGTAAAAATTCTTCGCTTGTTAGAGCCGGACGGATTGAATATCGTTGCATATTTGGATGGAATCGGGCATACGGACGTGATAACCCCTTACATCAAGTTTTATAATGACTTGAACGGTGCAAAAAGTGTAGAGGTGCATAAACCGCTTTCCCAATACGTTGCGGAAAATGATATGAAAGTTAATAAAATTATCATCATACAGGATCCCGAAATCATTACAAAATACCGCGAGCAATATCTGGATTCTTTTCCCGGTATTTCTGTAAACAAAAGCGCATCCATTTTGCTGGAATTTTCAGATGCGCATATGAGCAAGGGGATTGCATTAACGAATTTTAGAAATTCGCATTTATCAACAGAAGATAAAGTTGTTGCTTTTGGGGATACGCAAATTGACATCAGTTTGTTAAAAGCCGCGGATATGGGTGTTGCCGTAGGCAATGCAATGCAGGAAGTAAAGGATGCCGCAGATTTGGTAACGCTTTCTAACGATCAGAACGGTGTGGAATACGTTATCCGTAAATATTGCTTGGGAGAACAAATATAGCAGTGCGCAAAGATTGTGTTCATTGCATATATTTTATAAGGGATACGCTTGTATCCCTTAATTTTTTGTATAAACCGCTTGAAAAGTATGCGAAATATTTGAGTTTTTTTTCATTTTGCGGTATAATGAGGTATATATGACCTTTAAGGTGGGGAATTTTGTTCCACGCTATGAAAAAAACGTTTCTTTGGCACGCTTTTCTACCATGCGCGTAGGGGGCGTTGCAAACTATGTGTTTTTCCCCAGAACCGAATCGGAGGTGTTTGCGGTTATCCAAGCCCTTCGCGGTGAATCCTATCGCTTTATCGGGAATGGAAGCAACGTTTTGTTTGCGGAAGGAACCCTTGCCACGCCCTTGATTTATACGGGGAACTTGCGGGAAATTACCCTTACTTCTACGGGGATTTTTGCAGGCGCAGGTGTTCCGTTACCCCTATTATATGCACGCGCAAAAGCGCTTGGTTTTACGGGTTGCGAGTTTTTTTCGGGAATACCCGGAACGGTGGGCGGCGGTGTGGTTATGAACGCCGGTGCCTTTGGCAAAAGCCTTTCGGACGTCCTTGTTTCGGTGCGTACCGTAAATGGTGAAATACCCACTTGCGAATGTGGATTTTCCTATCGGAACAGTTGCTTTGTATCTCAGGGGATTCCCGTTCTGGGTGCAACGTTTACATTTCCTTCGGGAGATAAAGGGGATAGCGAAAAACGCGAACGCCGCTACCGTGAAATACGCATCACTTCACAGCCCTTACACTTGCCCAGTCTTGGCTCGGTATTTCAATCGGTGAACGGGTGTTCTGCTTGGCAATTTGTGGATGGGGCAGGGATGCGCGGCGCTGCCATTGGTGGGGCTATGGTTTCTGAAAAACACGCAAATTTTATTGTGAATACCGGGAATGCTACTGCCATGGACGTTTATCGCTTAATTCAAACCGTAAAAAAACGCGTGTTTGATGTATACGGCATTTTATTAAAAGAAGAAATCCATTATATCGGAGAATTTTATGATACTGACTGCTGATTATCATACGCATACGACGTATAGCCACGGAAAAGGAACTGTTGCTGAAAATGCTGCCGTTGCGGAAGAAAAAGGGCTGAAAGAAATAGCCATCAACGATCACGGTTTTTCTCATCCCGCATTTGGAATCCGCCCACGCATGCTTTCGGCAATGCGCGCGGATATTGACGGTGTAAACGAGTGTGTGCGTCCCAAAATCCTAATGGGCGTAGAATCCAATTTACTTGGCGAAAGCGGTGCGATTGATGTAAAACCCGAATATTATGAATACTTTGATACCATTTCGGTTGGATTTCATAAATTTATTAAGTACGAAAGGTTAAAGGATTGGTTTGTTTTTTTGGGAAAAAACTTTTTCACGCAGGCGTTAAAGAAAAATCCTTCGGACAAGTTAATTCAAATGAATACCAAAGCATATATCCGTGCCATTGAAAAACATCCCATTGATATTATTACGCACTTAAATTTCGGTGTGTTTGCCGATGCTGTAGAAGTTGCAAAAGCAGCACGCGACCACGGTGTGTATATTGAATTAAACGCAAAGAAAACCCATTTATCGGATGAAGAACTATATCGCGTTGCACAAACGGGCGTGCGCTTTGTTATAGGCAGCGATGCGCATACTTCTGACCGCGTTGGGGAAATTTCCTTGGTGGAATCCATGTTAAACCGCGTGTCTATTCCTTTGGAACAAATTGACAATATTGACGGCAGATTGCCCGTTCTGCGTTTTCAGGCATTTAAGCGTGAGCATGGTATCGGCAGGTAAATTATGAATTTTACCACGGCACTAAAAAATGAAATTCTTGCGCAAAAGCCCGAAAATTCTTGCTGTGAATATGCGATACTGGCAGGATTTTTACGTTCTTGTGTTTCCGTAATAAAAAACAGCGCAGGGTACGGGTTTGAATTACGTGTGGAAAGTGAGGAGATATCTAATTTTTCATCCGAACTTCTTTCTAAACTTTACAGTGTAGAACCCGATTTGTTTGGTTTGCAGGAAGATAGGCTAAACGCCTGTGATCGGTACATTTTGCGCTATCACGGAGAACGCGCCTTGCTTTTAATGAAGGAATTAGGCTTGCTTTCCTTTGGCGCCGTTCCCGAACTGTTGTCCACCATTTCTCCCTATTTAACCGAAAATGAATGTTGCCGCAGGGCGTACTTAAAAGGGGTGTTTTTGGGGGCAGGGTCTGCCACTCTTCCCGAAAAAATTACTGCGGATGCTGTGCAAAAAACAGGTACGGGGTATCACCTGCAATTTGTGTTTGGTTCACACGCGTTTGCAAGTGCGTTTTGTGCCTTTTTGGCAGAATTTGACCTGTTACCCAAATTGATAGAGCGTAAAAACGGCTTTGTTGTATATTTTAAAAGCAGCCAGCAAATCAGTGATCTTCTCGCTTTAATCGGGACCAGTAACGGCGTGCTTACTTTGCAGGATCGGTTGGTGGAAAAGTCTTTTCAAAACGACTTAAACCGCCGTGTGAATTGTGAAATGGGGAATATGACCAAACAGGTCAACGCGTTTGTTTCACAAAAAATAGCAATTGAGGGGATTGATCAGGTTTTGGGGTTGGAAAGTTTGCCCGAACAGTTGCAACAGGTTTGTTCTGCCCGTTTGCAGAATCCGGATGTTTCCATGGAAGGTCTTGCCGAAATACTGGGAATTACCAAAAGTTGCTTAAATCACCGTTTAAGAAAAATAATGTCTATTTATCGCAGCATTACGCAATAAAATGCTAATTTTTCTTAAGAAAAATAAAAAATATTCGTTTTCAGGTTGAAAACAGTTGTGTTTTCCCTAAAAAATGATAAAATAATAAAGAGAATAATTTTTTTTGGACATGGAGGGCGTTACAGATGAAAACCATTGGTGTACTTACCAGCGGGGGGGATTGCCCCGGTATGAACGCATGCGTTCGCGCCGTTGTTCGCTGTGCAACTACGCATGGCATGAAAGTTTATGGAATCAACCGCGGTTATCAGGGGATGTTGGAGGGTGATATGCAACTTTTTGACCCCATTGCGGTTTCCGGATTGATGGGCAACGGTGGTACAGTTCTTCATACTGCACGTTGTATAGAATTTAAGAATCCCGAAGGCAGAAAAAAGGCTGCGGATAAGTTAAGGGAGTTTGGTATTGAAGGTTTAATCGTTTGCGGTGGGGACGGTTCTTTTGCAGGCGCAAAAGCGTTGTGTGAAGAACAAAATATTCCTTGTATCGGGATTCCCTGCACCATTGATAACGACTTAAATTATACCGATTTTACTTTGGGTTTTGATACGGCGGTAAATACTGCAATAGACTGCATTCGTAACGTGGTGGATACCATGACTTCGCACGAACGCGTTTGTATTGTGGAAGTTATGGGCAGAAATTGTGGGGATATTGCACTGTATGCCGGTATTGCCAGTGGGGCAGATGGGATTATAATTCCCGAAAAACCCTATGATTTGGATCAACTTGCCCAACGCATTAAAAATACCCGTAAAATGGGTAAGGAATCCAACCTAATCGTTCTTGCGGAAGGTTGTGGTCATGCACACGCATACGTGGTGCAATTTGAACGCTTACTGCCCGAATACAGCATTCGCGGAACGAACTTGGGTTATTTACTACGCGGCGGCGATCCTTCTATGTACGACCGTGTATTTGCTTCCCGCGCGGCAATCCGTGCCGTTGAACTGTTAGAACAGGGAGTTGGTAACCGTGTTGTGGGCGTTAAGAATAGTCAGATTATTGATTTGGATATTTTTGAAGCCTTAAATATGCCGAAAAAAGATAACCGAGAACTGTACTCGGTATTCCATCAACTCGTTTTAGGCTAAACGTTCGTGGACCCAAACCGTGTTTGGGTCCTTTTTTATAGGTGTTATCATGCAACTGGTTAAAAATGAGGAATATCATGCAACCATATCTGCCTTTGGTGCCAACGGTGAAGGTATTGTGAAAACCGAAGGAATTACGGTGTTCGTTCCCTATGCCATGCCCCAAGAAAAGGTGCAGTTTAAGGTTTTGAAGGTAAAAAAGAACTATGCTTTTGGTAAAGTTACTAAAATATTTACCCCTGCGGAAGACCGTGTACGTGCCAAATGCCCTGTATTTGAAAAATGTGGTGGATGCCAATTGCAACACGTAAAATATGCTTCCCAATTAAAATTCAAAACCAAATTAGTGCAGGATTGTTTTCGTAAAATTGCAGGGCTGGAAGTTCAGGTATCTCCCTGCCACAAAAGCGATCAGGAATGGGAATACCGCAACAAGTTGCAACTTCCCGTCAGTCGTGATGAAAAGGGAACGCACGTAGGCTTTTTTGCGGAAAACAGCCATCGGATTGTGGATATTTCTGCCTGCCCCATACATCCTTCCTGGGCAAAAGACGTAATTTCCGTGATAAAAAATTATCTTTCTACGTGTGATGTTCAGGCGTATAGGGAGGAGGATAACAGTGGTGTTTTGCGCCACGTTGTAGTGCGCGAAGTCTGTGGAAAATTGATGCTTGTTTTTGTTATCAATGCAGAAGATTTACCCTATAAAGACGTTTTAATTGAACGTTGTAAAGAAAAATTCCACGATTTCAGTTTGTTTTACAACGTAAATCAAAGGGAAACAAACGTTATTTGCGGTGAAAAATATGTATGTTTTTATGGCAAGCCTAGAATGGGGGCAGAAGAAATGGGCATCCGGTATGAGGCCGGGCCCGAAACCTTTTTGCAGGTAAACGGTGCAGTACGCAAAAAAATATATGAAAAAGCAATAAAACTTGCCATTTCGCATCCCGAAACCGTAGTGATTGATGCATACAGCGGTGGGGGTATGATGACTGCACTTTGTGCTAAAAATGCAAAACATGCCTACGGTATTGAAATTGTGCCGGAGGCGGTGTCTTGCGCAAACACTCTTGCCGAAAAAAACGGACTGCAAGAAAAAATGACCAATATTTGCGGTGATTGCGAACAAGAACTTGTGCCTTTGGTTAAAAAATTGCGTTTGGCCGGTGAAAAAATTTCTGTTATTTTAGACCCTCCCAGAAAGGGTTGTTCGGAATCCGTATTGCAAACTTTAATGCAAGCAAAGCCGGATAAAATTGTTTACGTTTCCTGCAATCCGGCAACCTTGGCGCGCGACGTTGCCATTTTAACCGATCGCTTGGTTAGAATGAATGGGGAACTGCTGAAAAATGACCAACCAAATCCGATATTTGACGTTGTTTCGGTAGAGCCCTACGATATGTTTCCCCAAACCAAGCACGTGGAAAGTGTCGTTTGTCTGACAAGAAAATGACCGCAAAACCTGTAGGGGCTGGCGCCCACGACAGCCCGTAATGAGCATTTAAGGGGACGGGACGTCGAAGGCGCCGCCCCCTACCAAAAACGGTGTTCAAAAACAAAAAATGCCCCAATTTTGCGTTGGGACAAATGTGAGTTTTGAGCAAGACTCAAAAGTTCAATTTACAGCAGTACGGTATAACATATCGAAAACATAGGAGAAAAGTATGAGCAATATTATTCAAGCAATTTACAACATTTATCATTGCCCTATGTCACGTAATCGTGTTCGCTCATGGGACGAGCCTTCCTTTACCATTCAAGCGAGAGGTCGCCATGCCCACATACACCCACAGGCTCCTAAAATGGTATTTATTGAAAAGAATAAACGTGAATTTGTAAAAGGCAAAGAGGACTTGTATCGCAGATTGAGTGTTAGAGAATGTGCAAGGATTCAAACATTCCCTGATACCTTTGAATTTGTGTATACAGATGTTGCCGATGCATACAAAATGATTGGTAATGCAGTACCTGTTGAATTAGCATTTAGTGTAGCAAAAGAGATAAAAAAATTAGTAAAGTGATTTGCAAAGGAGTAAAAATGAAAGTTTTTATAAGTTGGTCTGGATTATTAAGTCAAAAAATTGCCGAATTGTTAAAAAACTGGTTAGAACAATGCATCCAATCAATTGAAGCATTCTATTCTTCGGAAGACATCGAAAAAGGAGATTTGTGGAATGCCAAAGTTACAAGCGAGTTGCGAGATACAAATTTTGGTATTGTATGTTTAACGAAGGATAACATTAATGCGCCTTGGATTCATTTCGAAGCGGGGGCATTATCTAAAATGTTAGATTCAAGAGTTGCTACACTTGCAATCAATATACCTTTTTCAGATATAAAAGGTCCTCTAAGCACTTTTCAAGCAACAAAAATTGAAAAGGATGACATGTATAAGCTTTTAAAAGCAATAAACAATGCGCAAGATAAGCCATTGACGGAAGAAAAATTAAAAAATACATTTGAAGCTTTTTGGGGTAAATTTGAAAACGATTTCATGGAGATTATTTCCCAAGAAACAGAAAAAGAAGATAAAAAGTCTACACCAAAAATCAATGTTGCGGAAACGGTAGAGGAAATATTACAATTGGTGCGTAGCCAAAATGCAATGATAAATAGTTCAACGAAAATCATTCCACATGAATATTTCGAAGATATGATGCAAAGAGCAATACATAGGAATGATACAAATTATATCTTCGACAAGTTATACGATTTCACCAAATATGTTTTGGAAAGATTTAGTGAGCAAGAACCAGAGGAAAATATAGAAGTGGAATTTTTCAAGCACCAATATTTACAGTTCGTCGAAGACCTCGTATCTGATTATCCAGTATGGAGAAGAAGATTTAGCAATTTACTTTCGGCTAAAAACAAGTTTAGGCATAAACTGACAGTTGGTTGATTTCTCAATAAAGGAGTTTAATTCTAAGAAATATACCTTTTGGCTTTACAACCTCCGTTTTTGACACAAAAATATACCTTTTGACCTTATGACCCACGTGGAAACCGTTGCTTGTTTAACGTGTAAAAACAACAATGCATAGTGTAAATTATATTTTTTAATCAAAATATTGCTTTTTACTATTTCTAAATATGTTACCTGTCCACCATTTGTCCACGCTTTTGAAAGGCGTGGACAAATTTTATGCTTTTTAAGCGATTTATTATGACGCGCTTTTTAGAATGTTTATTTTCATATGCAAAATGTATTGAAGTGCAAGGGGATAAGGAAAGAGTTGGAATAAAAAAGCGAAAAGAATTAAAGAAAAATTATTGATTTTTTTGTCGAAAAATGTTATAATCAATTGGGATAATTATAATTAACAATTCTTATGCATCTATTATGAATAGATGTACGGAAAAAACTTGTGTTTTTTTACGTATTATAACGTGTTTTTCTATTGCTGTTTTTGCAAGAAAATTTACTAAAACATAAAAGAATTTCAAAAGGAAAAATTATACGGATATCAACCAGTGTTTGGTAGGAGAGGTTATGCGGCTAACTAATATTGCGAATTGCAAAACCATTGATGAATATGTAAATCAAAAATCTCAAAAGTTGAAGTCGGGGGAACAATCCTTTTGTGCGTTGTTTGAACTGATGTTTTCAGAACAAAATAATACTTTTTGGGAAAGCAACGATGGGTACCGAATTATTAAAACCACTTATGGCGAAGTAAAAAATACAATTTGCAAAAGGGCATATTTCTTGCAGGAGACATTATCGGGGATAGAAAAGGGATCGGTTATTGGTTTACATATGCAAAACAGTTTAAGTTGGATAGAAATATTCTGGGCTGTTTTGAAATGTGGATACCGACCTTTATTGCTAAATACCAGAATGGATAAAAACACGTTAGCCGACGTAATAATTAGGGCGGAAGCAAAAGCGGTGATTTCCGACAGGGAACAGTTTTCCGTTCCTACGTATATGGCAGAGGAAATTGTTTGCGGCAAGCAAGAAAACAACAATACCGCTTTTGGGGAAGAGATATTGCTGATGACGTCCGGCACTTCCAACGCGGTAAAAATTTGCGTTTATGATGCACCTAATATTATCAATCAAATTTTGAATGCCGAACAAATTGTAAAAACAAGCCGTTTAATCAAAAAGCATTATGAAGGCGAATTAAAATTACTAACCTTTTTGCCTTTCTATCATATATTTGGCTTAACTGCTATGTATATGTGGTTTGCGTTTTATGCACGAACCTTTGTGGCGTTAAAGGATATGTCCTCGCAATGTATAGTGAATACCATTCGCAGGCATAAAGTAACGCATATTTTTGCAGTTCCGCTGTTTTGGAATACGGTTTACGAGCAAGCCATTAAAAAGGTAAAAGAACGGGGAGAAAAAACCTATCAAAAACTGAAAAAAGGATTAAAATTATCCGAGATGTTAAGCGGCATCCCTTTCTTGGCAAGGTTTTTCCGCAAAAAGGCTTTTAAGGAAGTTCGGGATAAACTGTTTGGCGAAAGCATCTGCTTTATGATAACCGGTGGCGGATGTATCGGGGAACACGTATTAAAATTCTTTAACGGGATTGGCTACCATTTATCCAACGGATACGGAATGTCCGAAATCGGCATTACTTCGGTTGAACTTTCGGAAGATAGCCGTATTTTGAATTCCGGAACGATAGGAAAACCGATGGCATCCGTACAGTATAAAGTCAATGATGGCGGAGAGTTGTTTGTTAAGGGAAATTCCCTGTGCAAATATTATATGGAAAATGACCAAAAGTTTTTTGTGGAAGACGGTTGGTTTAGAACAAAAGATTTAGCAAGGGAAGTCAAGGGGCGCTATTATTTGATGGGAAGAGAGGACGATTTAATTGTTTCATCTTCGGGCGAAAATATCAACCCCAACTTATACGAGAACGCATTTGATTTTAAGCACGTAAAGCAAGTATGTTTGCTGGACGCACGTAAAAACGGACAACCCTATCCCGTAATGCTGGTTTCGGTGGTAAAATATATCTCCCACGAAACGCGCGAAAAGTTGCTGCAAGAAATTAAAGAAAAACTGAAAACACTGAATTTGTTATCCGAAATTAAGGAAATTGTTTTTGTCGGTGAAGATTTTATCAAAGGAAACGAATTCAAACTGAACAGAAAACGCCTGTCAGAAGAATTTAACCAGGGCAGGTTAAATATTTTATCTAACGTGGGGGACTGTGAAAAAGAATACGTCTTTGATAAGATTGAAAAGCAAGTAGCCCTTTGTTTTGAAAAAGTGTTAGGAAAAACGGTGGATAAAAACGCAGATTTTTTTGTTGACCTTGGCGGAAGCAGTTTGGAATATTTTACGTTAGTAACATATATCCAGGAAGAATTTGACTTGATAATTCCGCTGGGTAATGATAAAAAATTATGTTCCATCAGTGATTTCAGTACGTTTATCAAAGGCAATATGTAATGATTTACTTTTTTAACTGGTTTACAAAAATAACTGCGTGG
This sequence comes from Christensenellaceae bacterium, assembly GCA_045651955.1. GTDB lineage: Bacteria > Bacillota > Clostridia > Christensenellales > Borkfalkiaceae > SIG402. The sequence continues at coordinate 24,080 of JAZRTI010000020.1, forward strand.
TTCGTTCAAAAATTATGTTTTAGAACGAAAGTATATTACGAGAAGAAGGAAGAGCAAGGGCGGCATATCAAAGGTCCGGCAATCATTATTTCCAATCATACGTCCGTTTATGATTACGCAGTGTTCTTATTTGTGTTTTTCACCCGTACGTTAAGATACCAAATGGCAGAAATTCTGTTTAAGAAAGCCTTGTTACGTAACTTTTTGAAATGCATGGGCGGAATTTTTGTGGATAGAGATTCCAATGATTTCGGTTTTATGGATAAATCTCAAAAGGTGTTGGAAAAGGGTGGAGTTGTAGGAATATTCCCCGAAGGTAGGATTCCGGAACAATCAGAAGATAAACCGTTGGCGTTTAAGCCGGGCGCAATTCAACTGGCATTAACGGCAAACGTGCCCATAATTCCTGCGTATACAAACGGTTGTTACTTTCAAAAAAAACGTGCCCGTGTAATTATTGGAAAACCCATTTACCTATCCGAACTGTATAACAGTCAGGAAGATTATAAAACCAACATGGAAAGGATTTCGCAGGAGCTACGAGAAAGAGTGGTCAATCTTGGCAATATCCTAAAAGAGAAGATAGATTATGAAAGAGAAAAGAAAAATAAATAATTATCTTTTTTATGATTTTGTAAAAATAACCGCAGCCATTCCGGGGTTGTTGTGGTTCCGTACAAAAAAGATTTACGTATCAGAAAAAGCAAAACAAAAAATTCGGGGCGGTGCGTTATTAATATCAAACCATTCGGGGGATTTTGACCCCATACTTTTGATGTTTAGTATTTGGTACCGCAGGCACCATTTTATTGCTACATCCGATTTGTTTAATACAAAGGTAAAACGCTTTTTCTTTGAGCATTTTCATTGTATTGAAATTGATAAGCAAAACGTCAGCATGAATACCTTTCGTGAAATTGTAGACCACCTGCAAAAGGATAAAATCGTTTCCATGTTCCCCGAAGGGCACGTAACCAGAAATGAGGAAGTGCAAAAATTCAAATCGGGCGTTGTTTTAATGGCGGTAACTGCAAAAAAGCCCATTATTCCCATATACCTAAAAAAACGGAAGAATATTTGGCAAAGGCAGCGTGTGGTTATTGGCGAACCAATCAATCCTTCGGAAATTTTCAGCAAAATGCCCACCCTTTCCGAAATGGAAAAAATCGCTGAAATTTTAAGAGAAAAAGAAAAAGAATTAAAAGAAATTGCGGATGCGCTATAAGGAGAAACATATGATATTTGAAACAAGAGATTTATTCAAAAAGTACACGGATGAAGCAACTTTTGCAAAAATCAAAGAAATGGACACTTTGGTTGAAATGCTGGAAGAATGCAATCACAGCTTTGCCGATCAGTTTGCCATTACGGATGCAAGTGGGTCCTATACCTATGCACAACTGTATAATGACGTTGCGCAATTCCGCGCCGTATTAAAGGAAAACAACGTTCCGGTTGGTTCTAACGTCGGTGTGTTCGGGGCTAACTCCTATGCACTTGTAAAAGCGTTTTTAGCAATCACAACCTATGGTTGTACGGCGCTTGTTCTTCCCATGCAGTTGGACGATAAAACTATTTTCGGATGCTCTATGAAGTTCCGTTTAAGCGCCTTGGTATATCATAATGCGTTTGAAGAAAAAGTTGTTTTGGCAAAAAATATGAATAAAAATTTGATATTCATTGATTGGTCTGCAACTTCTTCGCAACAAGAACCGGCTGCTAAGGTAACTGCGGAAACCCCTTGTGCAATTATGTTTACGGGCGGTACGACCGGTAAAAGCAAAGGGGCGCTGCTCAATCACCGCGCAATGATGCAAGGAACCGTAAACGGTTGCTACGGATATAAGGACGTATTCAACCAAAAATATATGCTTGCATTACCCCTTTCGCATATCTTTGGGCTTGTTCGCAATATGCTAACCCCCCTTTATACGGGTAGCCACGTGTTCATTTGCAAAACTCCCAAGGATTTGTTTGCGGATATTGCTGCATTTAAGCCCACGGTGTTGGTGCTGGTACCGGCACTGCTTGAAATGGCATTGAATCTTTCCAAGAAATTTAACAGAAATATGCTTGGTCAGGATATGAAATATATTATTTGCGGTGCAGCAGCGGTAGCACCGTATCTGATTCAGGAATATGAAAAAATCGGAATTACGGTATTCCCCGGTTATGGGCTTACCGAATCTGCTAACTTGGTTTCGGGAAATCCCGAACAAAAGGCTAAGCCCGAATCGGTTGGTATTCCTTATCCGCACCAGGAATTCAAAATTGTGAATGACGAATTGTGGCTGAAAGGCTTAAACATGATGAATGGATACGTGGGCGAGGAGGAAGAAAATCAAAACGCCTATGAAGATGGCTGGTTCAAAACGGGGGACTTGGTTCGCTTAGATGATGAAGGGTTCTTATATATCGTAGGCAGATGCAAGGATGTTATCATTTTAGATAACGGCGAAAACGTATCTCCTGCGGAAGTAGAAAACTATTTCAACGCGATTGCCGTGGTGCAGGATTCCCAAGTGTTTGAGGACGTTTTAGAAAACGGCACGCATATTCTAGCGGTGGAAGTTGTGCCCAGGGCTACGGAATTGGCAAAATTAGGCGTTACAAACGCTGCGGAATACGTGCTGGAACAATTAAAGGCAGTGAATGCAAACTTGCCCTCACACATGAAAGTAAGTAAGTTTGTTGTAAGGGACAGCGATTTTGAAAGAACGCCCAGTATGAAAATAGTGAGATATAAAAAATGCAATTAAGCAGAACTGAAATTTTAGAAAAATTACAAGACATCATGATTTCTATCAACGATAGTGATAGAGAAAAGTTGGAAAACACTACCGAAGAATCCAGACTTGTAGAAGACGTAGGCTTAAATTCGGTAGGAATGTTATACCTTGTTATCGTGATTGAAGAAAGTTTCCAAATTAAATTTGAAAACGTGGGAACGGCAACGTTTGATACGATTGGCAAAGTGATTGATTATATTGAGGCAAAGATGCAATGATTTGGTGGCAATCGGAATGCAAATTTGGTGATATGATTCGCATTTCTTTCGGCAATTTCTATCATTATGGGATATTTGTTTCCGAAGAAGAGGTAATTCAGTTTGGTTTACCACCTTTTGAGGGGCTTTTGAACAGAAAGTTTGAAGATATTTCGGTTTGTGTTTCGGATATAGACACTTTTTCGGGTGGGAGAGTTGTAGAGGTTGCTTCTACGGAAAAGTCAGATAAGCAAAAACGCCTTTCCCCCAAAAAAACCGTTCGGCGTGCGCGCGAAAGTATAGGAAAAAAGGGCTACGACATCTTGCATAATAATTGCGAGCATTTTGCAAGATATTGCTATTTGGGCGAAAAAAGAAGTGAAACAACCGAAAGTGTTGTATCTGAATGGAAAACCAAACCGGTGTGCGACGTGTATTTTTCCGTTATCCCAAATGAAATTGCATACGAAAGTTTACTGCCAAAGGAAAGAGATGCGGAAATTGCCGCTGTTTCCAACGAAAAGGTGAAAAGATCCAAGTATTGGGTCTGGAAAACGCTGGAATACGCACTGTATCGCAGTTTTGGTTATAAATTGCAGGATTTGCGCATCCAAAAAAACAAAACGGGCAAATGGACCAGTGATAAGTGCTTTTTCAGCCTTTCGCATACCCAAAACACCGTTGCCGTTATTGTTTCCAACCAAGAAACGGGGATAGATATTGAAGATTGTTTATCCTTCGGTCAAAGGATGGAAAATCCAAATACGTTTCATTCTTTTGCTAAAAAAGTGCTTTCAAAAAAGGAGCCCTTTCCCCAAAACGAAAGGGAGTTACTTACTGTTTGGACGAAAAAAGAATGTTTATTCAAGGCTGGTAACAAAAAAGCGTTTATTCCCCATAAGATTTGCACAACAGATGGCAACGTTTCCACTTTGTACGTAAAATTCCAAGAAAAGGATTATGCGGTCAGCGTGATAGGAAAGGATCCTTTGCTGTTCAAATTCTATTATTATGACGGGCAAAGCGCCACGAAATATAAGGATATGCAATGGAATTAAAAGTCTTTATCTATATATTTGTTGGTATCGGTATCTTTTTTGCCTTGCCTTCTACCGTTTATACTGCAATGTTTTTTGGCATTTTTTATCGGCGAAAGAGTATTTTGCTTGAAAAAGATGATTTAACCAAAACGCAGTATTTTCCTGTTGCAGAACGCTTAAAAACGGATATTTTGTATGCAAAATCCCTTCCTTTTGAAAGGGTAACGTTGCAAGCGGCAGACGGGGTAACCCTGCTGGGAAGATATTATAATTGCAACACAAACAAGGCAATTATCTTTGTGCACGGCTATCAGTCTAATGCGTTTAATAACTTTGCCGCGGCAATGGTTGATTTTCTAAATTGCGGATACAGCGTTCTTTTGGTTGACCAAAGGGCGCATGGGGAAAGCGGCGGTAAGTTTACCACCCTTGGCGATAGAGAGAAAGGGGATTTATTACTTTGGATTGATTATCTTTCCGCAAAGGCAGAATTAAATAATATCGTTGTCTATGGGATTTCCATGGGGGCTACAACGGTAGGTTTGACTGCGGAAAATATAAAGACGGATAAAGTAAAATGCTTAATTATGGAAGCGGGATTTACCTGTTTTTATGATGAACTGGTCAGCAGTTTGGGTGCCGTGTTTATGAAACAGGCGGCCTTAAACTATATTTATTTGATGTCTAAAAGCGTATTGAAAGCGGATATTAAGAAAAGCGTGGAACCATCCTTGAAAAACAATAAAATTCCCGTACTGTTTTTGCATGGGGATATAGATAAGGAAGTTTCCATGGATTTTACGGATAGAATGTATAACGCTTGCGCTGCCGATAAGCAAAAAATAACGGTTACAGGGGCAGGACATACCCTTTGTTATGTGATTGGTGGGGCAGTTTTACATCAACAAATTCATAAATTTTTAGATAAATTTATTTGCAAAAGCGAAAATAAAGAGGTGCAGAATGACTAAACAATTTGTTATATTGCCCGACGTAACGTGTGATTTGAATGCGGAAATTCGCAAAAAATACGATATTGACGTTATTTATGGGCACGTGCGCTATCCGAACGGACAAGAAGAAAAGTCTATGTTGGATTGGAAGGATTGCTCCATATTAAAAGAGCCTAGGGGGGAGGATTTTTACGAGGCGTTAAGTAAAAATCCCAACGGTTTTACAACGGCACCGCCGAATATACAGGAATTTTACAATGCTTTTGAAAAATATGTAAAGGAAGGATACGGAGTTCTTTCAATGACTATTTCTTCGGGGATGAGCGGTACTTATAATTTCGCGCTGAAAGCAAAAGAAATGGTGCTGGAAAAATATCCGGATGCAAAAATAGAGTGTTTTGATTCCTTGCGCTTTGGTCCCGGTTACGGTTTAATGGCAATTCATGCCGCGCTGTTAAGGGAGGAAGGGAAATCTCTTGCCGAGGTAAAAGCATGTTTGGAAGAAAAGAAAAACTGCTTTCATCAAATGGGTTGGTTGGACGATTTATCCTTCGTTGCAAAAAAGGGTAGAATTTCACACGCCAAAGCGTTTATGGGAAAGTTGATAGGAATAAAGCCCTTGGGCGAATTTGATTATAACGGATTGACCACCATTGTTGGCAAAGCAAAAGGCGAAAAAACAGCTTATCAGGCAATACTTTCGTATATGGAACAAACGATGGAAAATCCCGAAGAACAAGTGATTATTGTTGCGCATACCGCCAGAAGAGCTCAAGCAGAATGTTTCAAACAACTGATTGTGGATAAGTTCCACCCCAAGGAAATCTATTTGAATGACGTGTATCCTGCATGCGGCATCAATATAGGTCCTGGGCTGATGGCAGCATATTATGTAGGCAAGCCGCTTTCCGTCGGTTTAGAGGAAGAAAAGAAATTGATTTCTTCTATATTAGCAAAAAAGTAGAGAGGTAAAAGTCAATGCAAAAGATTACGGGGAAAAAGAAATTGTTTCTTTACGGAATGGCCGGATTAGGTATCAATATGCTTAATCTGATTATCGGGTCGTACCTTTGCGACGCATTAATGGTTGAAGGTTTCCAAGAAAACATTGAAAATTGGACGTACTTAAATAAAACCCTTGTCGTTGCGGGAATTTGGTCCGTTATGATTGCGATTGCTAAAATTTTGGACGGGGTAATTGATATTCCCTTTGCTGGATGGACGGATAAATTAAAATCCAGGTGGGGAAAAAGAAGACCTGCAATTTTACTGGGAATGATTCCTATGTTAATTGCATACGTTTTGTTCTTAACGCCCTTAAAAAATGCAGAACACAGCATTTTGAACACAATCTGGTTTGGGGGTATGCTTTGTGCATTCTACGCGTTCTACACGTTGACAATGGTTACGTATTATGCAACCTTTTCGGAAATTGTAGATAACGAACATGACCGGGTTACCTTATCTAATTATAAAACCGTGTTTGACGTAGTGTATTTTGTGCTTGGTTATGCTTTAATTCCTGCGTTTATAGGTAGCGCAAATATTCGCATCATTGCATTGGCGTTCATCCCTTTATCTATGACGATGTTAATTCCTTTATTTATGATTAAGGAAAAGTCAACGCTGGATAAGGATGTAGAAGAATACAAGAAAAACGGCGAACTGCAAGAGGATGAAGAAAAGGAAGAACACGTCGGAATTTTGGAATCTTTTAAGTATGCGGTAAAAAACAAAAGCTTTATGATTTGGATGGTTGTTTACTTTGCTTTGGAATTTTCTACGCAAATGTTTTTAACCGGACAAAACGTTTTGTATTCGGGTTATATGGGCTTTGAAGGCTTTAATATTACAATAATTATGGCGTGTGCGTTTGCGCCTGTTCCCTTTACCTTGTTACTGTATAACAAAATCGTCAAAAAACACGGGATCAGAATGGGATATATTTTCTCCCTAACGGCATACTTGCTGGCTATGGTGGTTACTGCAATTTGCTCGCAAAATATTATCCCGAATGAAACCGCGCGACTGATTGTAGCGGCATGCGGCGGTATTTTATCTGCGTTCGGAACGGGATGTTTCTTTTCTATCAATTACACCATTCCTTCCACCCTTGCAGATAACGAAAGAAGAGCAACGGGAATTTCACACCCTGCAATGTACTTTGCAATCCAAGGGCTGTTTGGGGGCGTGGCAACCGCAATTTCAACGGGTTTGGTATGGGTAAATCTGAAAAACCTTGGTGGCGGCAGCTATATTTGGTTGATGCCTATTGTTGTTATTGTGGGTGGACTTGTTTCTATGATTTTAACGAAATTTATGAGCAAGGACGTAAGCAGTATTGGTAAAATTGACAAACAAAAGGAATAATTCATGAAGTTAAAAAGGATAAACGGTCATACTTTTGAATGTATGATAAAAAACGGCCTGGCAAATCTGAAACAGTACGAGGAAAAAGTGAACGCAATGAACGTTTTTCCTGTTACTGACGGTGATACGGGTACGAATATGTGCTTAACGCTGGAAAACGGGATTAGGCACGCGCAATCAAATGATGATTTGGGGCAATACCTAAAAGGGTTAAGTGAAGGTATGCTGTTGGGCGCACGGGGAAACTCGGGTGTTATTCTTTCGCAAATTTTCAGGGGGTTTTTCTTGGAACTTGCAAGGGACAGTATTGCAGACGTTTCCGAATTGAAAGATGCCTTTATCCGCGGATATCAAACCGCATACCAAACGGTTGCCCGCCCGGTAGAAGGGACAATGCTTACTGTTGCGCGTTTGGGCATAGAGAATATTAAAGCCCAGGTTGGCAGGGGGATATACATTCCCAATCTGTTTTCTATGTACTTGGCGGAAATGAAAAAAACCTTAGCGCAGACCCCCGAAATGTTATCCGTTTTGAAAGATGCCGGTGTGGTTGATAGCGGCGGTATGGGGTACGTACTTTTGGTAGAAGGGATGGAAAAGTACTTGTATGGGGAAGAAATTACGGCGCACAGCCTAGATATTTCTCCGCAAAACACTGTGTATACCAACAGCGGCACCTTTAACGCTTCTTCGCATTTTGACCTGGGCTATTGCATGGAGTTTTTGCTGCAATTATTAAATTACAGGCAAGCAATTTGCTTGGATGACTATATCAAAGTTTTGCAAACGTTTGGGGATTCCCTTGTTTGCGTGCAAAATGATGAAATCATTAAAGTACATATTCACACAAAAGTTCCAAGTAAAATTATAGAAGAAAGCCAAAAGTATGGTGAATTTGTTTCTTTCAAGTTGGAAAACATGCAACTGCAGCATGACGAGTTGATGGAAACGGTTGCCGTAACAAAGGATATTCCCCATAAGCCGATTGCCATGATTGCAATTTCCAATGGGGAGGGAATTAAAGATTTATTTGATTCCTTTGGTTGCGACGTGATAATTGACGGCGGAAAAACCATGAATACTTCGGCAGAAGAAATTTTGCATGCTTTGCAAAGTGTATCTGCGGATAAAATTGTGTTTTTCCCCAATCATGAAAATATTGTGAAAGCGGCTGAACAAGCGGTAAAAATATCCAATCTGAACAACGTGGTTATTATGCCAAGCAAAAACGTAATGGAATGTTATTACGCGCTGGCAATGGATATTCCTGATTGCGAGGATGTGGATGCAAGGGTTCAAGCCATGCAAGAAGGTTGCAGCGCAGTTAGAACCTTCCAAATTACGCAATGTGTAAAAAGTTGCGTTTGCAATGGTATTGTGTGCACAAAAGGGGAGTTTGTTATCATAGAAAAAGGAACTCCCGTTGCCTGCGTAAAAGACTATCGCCACGTGATTGATATTTTTGAGTATAAGAAAGTTTTTGATGAAGCCGAAAATTGCATTATTTTCACGGGTTTAGGGCTCAACAATTTTGATTCACAACAATACGAACAGTTGTTAAAGGATAAGTTTGGCGAAATTGACGTTTCCTTTTTGGATGGAAAACAAAGAATTTATGATTTAATAATTGGGGTGATATAAAATGGAAATTTGGCAAATAATATTATTAGCTGTTGCCGCATCCGGGATTTTATTCTGGATTTCTTCCTATTTTATCATTGCGTTTATTGTTTACAGAATCACCTTGGTAAGAACCTCTCCCGAAAAGTGGTCAAGACAATGCAGTATTACGGATGACGAAGAGCAGGTTGCAATGTATAAGCAGTCTGAAATTTGGTTATCTGCGTTTATTGATAAAAAAACGGACGTAGATATTGTAAGCGATGGATTCCATCTGTTTGGGGAATATCTGGATTTCGGATGCGATAAAGCGGTAATTATCATTGCGGGCAGAACGGAAGGTTGCAAATATTCGTATTATTTTGCCGAACCGTACCGCAAGGCAGGATATAACGTTTTGGTAATTGATAACCGTGCACACGGGTTGTCCGAGGGAAAATATAATTCTTTGGGGCTTAAAGAATATTCGGATATTGTTGCCTGGGGAAAATTTTTACACGAAGAAAAACACAATCAAAAAATTGTTCTTCACGGCATTTGCATTGGCTCTGCCACGGCTTTATATGCACTGATTTCAGACCGTTGCCCCGATTATATGGTGGGTATGGTTGCAGACGGCATGTACGTTGATTTTAAGGAAACAACCAAAAACCATATGATAGAGCAAAACCGTCCGGTTTACCCTTGCTTAAACCTTCTTATGTGGTATTTTAAGTTGTTTACAAAAGAAGATGCGGTGAAAAACGGTCCGATTCAAGTGATTGGTAAATTAAAAAAACCCATACTTTTTATTTACAGTAAAAAAGATATTTACTCACTGCCCGAAAAGGGGCAACTTTTATACGATACCTGCCAAAGTAAAAAGAAATTGGTTTGGTTTGAAAAGGGTGCTCATTCTAAGGTGAGAATTAACAATCAGGAAAAATACGATAACACAGTAATAGAATATCTAAATGAAACCTTTAATACATAGTGGGGTATATTTTGGAAAAAGAAAAAAAGACGGGCAGTTCAAAAAAGACCAAACGGATCATTGCTTTGATTGCCGTTTTAAGTGGGCTTAGCAGCGGTACAATCTTTGCCGCGAAAGAAGTTTACGATTCCTGTTTTGATAGGTATGATAAGAAAAAATTGAGTACCGTTTACGGTGAATTTGATTACAGCAGGGTTTCTGATAAACTGAATCGCCACCTGTTTCATTTTTACTCGGGAAAAATTAAATTGCAAGGGTATTTTTATCCTGCGGAAAATTCCAAGGGAGTGGTGGTTGTCAGCCATGGCATGCATGCGGGCGCAGATGACTATTTGCCCATAATCAGTTATTTGGTAAACTGCAATTTTTCGGTTTTTGCATACGACTGCAAAGGAACTTATAATTCAGAAGGCGACTCTACGGTGGGAATGATTACACCGTTGGTTGACTTAGATTATGCGCTGCGCTTTATTGAAAAGGATTCGTATTTATCAAAGCAACCCATATTTTTGTTGGGACATTCCTGGGGCGGATATGCAGCAACTTCCGTGCTTTCCCTGCATGATAATATTAAAGCTTGTGCGGCAATTGCACCTTTTAACAGCGGTTATACGCTGATTGCTGAAAAAGGGGAGCAGTATGCAGGACCTTTGGCGGGTGGTTTGCCCAAACTGTTCTTGGATACTTATCAAAAAATACTGTTCAAGAATTACACCAAATATGATGCGGTAAAGGGAATTAACAGTACGGATGTTCCCGTATTGATTGCGCACGGAAATAAGGATAGCGTTATTACTTTTGACGGGCAGTCGGTTATATCGCACAGAAAGGAAATTCGGGCTGAAAACGTGTATTATTATATTGGAAAAGCCGAAAATTCGGGGCACAATACGATTATGCACTCTAAAGCTGCTGTAAAATATCAAAAAGAAGTGGAAGAAGAGTTGGCAAAATTAAAAGCGGAAAAAGGGAAAACCTTAACCGAAAGCGACTTGGAAGCCTTTTGCAACAACGTAAATCATTCTCTTTACAGCGAAGTAAATGAAGAATTGATGAATAAAATTGTGGATATGTTTAATAAAACATTATAAAGGAGAAAAAAATATGTATTGTCAAAACTGCGGTAAATTTATTGGGAACGATGCAACGTTATGTGATGAGTGCAGGGAGAAATCTGGGGCGGCTGAAACCGTTACCCAAAATGCTACGCAAGCGCCAAACCCTGCAAATCAATTTACATATACCCCCGAAAGCGCGGTTAGCTTAGGTAAGGCCATTGCGGCAATGGTTTTATCCAACGTGGGTTTTTTGCTTATTTACATAGGTATTTTCGTGCTGGTTGGCTTACTGGCGTCAGAATCTGATTTGGGTGGAATGCCTGTCCTTTTCTTTTTTGGGTTTATTGTAACTTTGCTTGGGTTGATTTTCGGTATTCAATCCATCAACCACTTTAAGGCAACATCTATGGTAAAAACCGGAAAAAGAATACCCCTTTTAATTTTGGGCATTATTTCTGTTGTGCTGGCATCCCTTGGGTTGTTTATTGGGGCTATTCTATTGATTGCGTTGCTGTAAATAACTGAATAGTGTAGCGGTTAAACGGTTCCGTGTTGGGGTGTTTAGCCGCTTTTTTTATTATATGAATGAAACATATTGAATTTTTTAATTTTTCTGATATAATAAATATATGTTTTTTTGCAGCATGTAAAATGATTTCAAATGATACAATAATTTTAATATAGGTGCAGCGTATGGAAAAGAAAATAGATAATATCTTGTTTTTTACGGGTAAAGATGGTTCACAGCTGGTTTTTCGCGTATTATTTACCTATCATAGCCAAACAACAAACAGGGATTACGCGGTGTTTTACAACGAAAAAGATGAAAATCACATAATTGCTTACGCTTACGACGAAAATTTAACGTTAAGTGAAATTGCATCACAGGAAGAATACGCAGAATTGGAACAAGCCCTGCGCGCTTATGACCAAGAAGTTGCTGCTAATCAAAATTCCTAACCGTAAAATTAAGGCGGATTTCATTGTTTGGAGATAGGTATGCAAGAAACATCAGTAAACGATTTTTTTAAGTTGGATATCCGTGTTGGGGTGGTGGTCAGCGCCCGCCCTTTTGCAAAGGCAAAAAGACCGGCTTATCAACTTGCCATTGATTTTGGGGAAGAACTTGGTATAAAACGATCTTCTGCACAAATTACAGAACAATACACCTGTGAAGATTTGTTGGGAAAACAAGTGCTTGCCGTGGTTAATTTTCCAGCAAAGCAAATTGCCAACTTTCTTTCGGAAGTGTTGGTTCTTGGCACGTACAGCGAAGGCGGTGTGGTGCTTGCTGTTCCCGATAAGCCCGTTAAAAATGGGGATAAATTAGGGTAACGCATCCCTGTTCAATAGAACAGGGATTTTTTATATGGGCGGTAAGTTATCTTTGCTTGCGGTGGATTTTCCGTTCCTTGTAAACTGCCCAAGGTAAAAGTTGCATAAAATAATAATTATACATAATATATGCATAAATTGTGAATATATAAACAAATTTATAAAATATATTCTTAAAAAATGCATATTGTTGCATAAAATTACTTGCCAAATATGAAAAAAAGGGGTATAATATCAAAAGTAGAAAAAAATGGGCTAATATTTACCCGAAAAGGAAAGCATATGAAAACTGTTTTTATTGATGGGAAAGCAGGAACCACGGGGCTTCGCATTGAAGAACGTCTTGCAGGAAGAACGGACGTAACGTTACTTTCTTTACCCGAATCAGAAAGGAAAAATCCTGTAAAGCGGAAAGAAATAATAAATAATTCGGATATCGTTTTTTTATGCTTGCCCGATGCAGCCGCAAGGGAAGCAGTTTCTATGGTGGAAAATCCTGCGGTAACGGTGATTGACGCATCTACGGCACACCGCACGCTGGATAGTTGGGCATACGGATTCCCCGAACTTTCGCCCGACTTTTGTAAAAAAGTGCAGACTTCCAAAAGAATTGCGGTGCCCGGATGCCACGCAAGCGGCTTTATTGCTTTGGTTTATCCGTTGGTTGAAGCAGGCATCATTGATAAAGGCGAACTGCTAACGGCGCACTCTGTTACGGGTTACAGCGGCGGCGGTAAGGGGATGATTGCCGAATACGGAGATGCAAACCGCAGTAATTTGTTGGATGCCCCCAGGCAGTACGGAATTATGCAAGCACATAAGCACCTTCCCGAAATGGTAAAAACTACGGGGCTTTTGCATGCGCCCGTGTTTATGCCTATCGTTGCGGATTTTTATTCGGGTATGGAAGTTACCGTGCCCCTGTTTGCTAAGCAAGTAAAGGGCGGCGTGCAGGCGATTCGTTCGCTTTATGCGGAAAAGTATCGCGGTCCCATTGTTACGTATACGGAAGGCGCTGACGAGGGGGGATTCCTTTCGGCGGCTGCACTTTCGGGCAAAGACGGAATGCAAATTCAAGTATTGGGTAACGAGGAACGCATCCTTTTGGTTGCCAGATACGATAATCTGGGCAAAGGTGCCTCAGGTGCAGCCGTAGAATGCTTAAATTACAAATTGGGCTGTGATCCTACGCAAACTTTGGTTTTATAAACGGGAGAAGGTTATGAAGATGATTGAAGGCGGCGTTTGTGCCGCAAAAGGGTTCACCGCAAACGGAGTACATGCGGGGATAAGAAAAAACAAAACGAAAAAGGATTTATCTTTAATATATTGTGAAGTGCCGGCAAGTGCCGCTTCTGTTTATACCACGAATTTGGTAAAGGGTGCGCCGTTGCTTGTAACCAAAGAAAACTTAAAAGGCGGCATTGCTCGCGCAATTATATGTAACAGCGGTATTGCAAACACTTGTAACGCAAACGGTGTGGAAGTTGCGCGTGAAACTTGCGTGCTTTTGGGTCAGGCATTAAACGTTTCGGATAAGGAAATTATTGTTGCTTCTACGGGGGTTATCGGTCAACCCTTGGATATCAACCCCATTAAAAATGCAATTCCCGCATTAATTCAGGGGCTGGGAAATTACAGCAACGAAGCGGCGGAAGGTATAATGACCACGGATACCGTGAAAAAGGAAATCGCTATTTCCTTTACTGTGGGCGGTAAAGAATGTAAAATTGGTGGTATTGCAAAGGGGTCGGGGATGATTCATCCCAACATGGCAACTATGCTTGTATTTATTACCACGGACTGTAATATTTCTACCGAAATGCTGCAAAAAGCACTTTCTTCGGATATAGAAAATACTTTCAATATGGTCAGCGTGGACGGAGATACTTCTACTAACGACATGGTAACCGTGCTTGCCAGCGGACTTGCCGGGAATGAAAAAATTACGGCAGAGGGGGAAGATTTTACCGCCTTTATGCAAGCGCTGAACACGGTAACCGTATATCTCTGCAAAAAAATTGCAGGGGATGGGGAAGGCGCTACCAAAATGCTGGAATGCGAAGTTTTTGGCGCTAAAGACCTGAAAACGGCGCGTACGGCAGCAAAAAGCGTAATTTGCTCCTCTTTGGTAAAGGCTGCAATGTTTGGTTCGGATGCAAACTGGGGAAGAATCCTGTGTGCAATCGGTTATAGCGGCGCTGACGTAGACGTAAATAAAATTGACGTTTCTTTCCGCTCCGAAAAGGGAGAAATTGCAGTTTGCAAAATGGGCGCAGGAATTGATTTTTCTGAAGAGGTAGCAAAGGAAATTTTATTACAGAATGAAATTGTAATTTCGGTAAATCTGAACCAGGGAAATGCACAAAGTGTTGCTTGGGGTTGTGATTTGACCTACGATTACGTGAAAATTAACGGGGATTACCGTACCTGATAAAGGAGAAACTTATGTCTATTGAATTAACCAATGCCGGACGTGCCGAAGTTTTAACACAAGCACTTCCTTATATTCAAAAATACTATGGAAAGGTAATCGTAATTAAATACGGCGGCAACGCAATGATTAACGAAACCTTGAAACAGCAGGTGATGGAAGATATCGTTCTTTTGCACCTTGTTGGAATAAAAATTGTTTTGGTGCACGGCGGCGGGCCCGAAATTACCGAAACTTTGCAAAAAGTAGGTAAGAAAACGGAGTTTGTGGACGGACTGCGCGTAACGGACAAAGAAACGGTAGACGTGGTTCAAATGGTTCTTGCCGGCAAAATCAATAAAAGCCTTGTCAATCTTTTGGGCTTAAATGGCGGAAAGGCGGTTGGGCTTTCGGGCTTGGACGGTCGCATGATTCGCGCCGCAAAAAAAGACGAGCGGCTTGGTTATGTTGGTGAAGTGGTGGATGTAGATGTTTCCCCCATTTTAGATTTGCTGGAAAAAGACTACATTCCCGTAATTTCCACCCTTGGCTGTGATGAAGAAGGGAACGTATACAATATCAATGCGGATACTGCGGCTGCGTTTATCGCAGGAAAAATGAATGCTTCCCGTTTGATTATGATGACGGATATAGAGGGGATTTTAAGGGATAAAAACGATCCCAAGTCCTTAATTCCCTTGATAGACTTAAAAGAAGCGGACGAATTATTTAACGAAGGCGTAATTTCGGGCGGTATGATTCCCAAAGTGGATTGTTGCGTTACCGCAATTCATAAAGGGGTAAAAAAGGTAATTATTTTGGATGGCCGTGTACCCCACGCCCTTTTAATTGAAACCATGACGGATGAAGGTGCCGGCACCATGGTTGTTAAGGAGAAGAAAGATGGAAATGAGTTCTAGATTTCGTCATGATGCTTTTCTTGCCGATACATATAAGCGTTTCCCTGTGCAAATAGTGAAAGGCAAGGGTTCTTTGGTTTATGATGAAACGGGAAAAGAGTACATTGACTTTAACTCGGGTATTGCGGTAAATACGTTTGGTATGTGTGATGAGGAGTGGATCAATGCGGTTACTGCGCAAATGCACAAATTTCAGCATACGTCCAACTTGTTTTATAACAACCCGGCTGCCGAACTTGCAGAACAACTGTGCATGCGTACGGGTGCAAAAAAGGTGTTTTTCTCCAATTCCGGGGCAGAGGCTAACGAATGTGCGCTGAAAATTGCAAAAAAATACGCACTGTATAAAAAGGGAGAAGGAAATCATACCATTATTTCCATGCGCAGCAGTTTTCATGGCAGAACCATGGCAACGCTTGCCGCAACCGGTCAGGAAGTTTTGCACGACGATTTTTTACCCCTTCCCGAACGATATATCTATATTCGCCCCAACGATACGATTGGATTAAACAAAGCTATGCAGGAAAACGGTGTGGCGGCGGTTATTGTTGAAATTGTGCAAGGGGAAGGTGGTGTAAAACCCTTAGAACAAGCATTTTTGAAAAGTATAGAGGCATTTTGTAGACAGCACGGTGCGGTATTTATTGTGGACGAAGTGCAAACGGGTAACGGCAGAACGGGTACGCTGTTTGCATACGAGCAATACGACTTAAAGCCCGACGTTGTAACCACGGCAAAGGGGCTGGGCGGCGGATTGCCTATCGGGGCAACCTTAATATTTAATAAGGTAGAAGACGTGCTTACCCCGGGTTCTCACGGCTCAACTTTTGGTGGAAATCCCTTGGCGTGTGCAGGTGCGCTTTCCATTCTGAATCGGATTGATGACGACCTTTTGGCAGACGTGCGCCGCAAGTCGGAGTATTTAAGGGAAAAATTTAAGGATGCTGAAGGGGTAAACTTTGTTACGGGTTTGGGATTGATGCTTGGCGTTGATACGAAACTTCCCGTAGAAGAAGTGTTGGATAATTGTATTGCTTTGGGGGTTTTGCCCATCCGTGCAAAAGAAAAAATCCGTATTTTGCCCCCGCTAAATATTCCCTTTGAGTTGTTGGTAAAGGGAACCGAATTATTACTAAAAGCGCTGCGAGGAGAAAGGGAATGAAAAATTTAGGTTTTTTGAAGGGGAAAGACTTTTTGAAACTTTTAGATTTTACCCCCGAACAAATTGAAAAACTGGTGTTTTTGGCTGCAGATTTTAAGAAGTTGAAAAAAGCAGGCAAACGCCACGAATATCTGAAAGGGAAAAATATTGCCCTGATTTTTGAAAAAACCAGCACGCGTACGCGTTGCAGTTTTGAAGTGGCTGCAAGAGATTTGGGTATGGGCGTTACTTACCTGGATCCGCAAGGCTCCCAAATTGGTAAAAAGGAAAGTATAGCTGATACCGCACGCGTTTTGTCGGGGATTTACGATGGAATTGAATATCGCGGTTTTGGTCAAGAAATTGTAGAAGAGTTGGCTGCTTATGCCTCTGTTCCCGTATGGAACGGCTTAACTAACGAATTTCATCCCACCCAAATTTTGGCAGATTTTTTAACCATTTACGAACGTTTTGGAAAATTAAAAGGCGTTAAGTTGGTTTATATGGGAGATGCCCGTTACAACATGGGAAATTCCCTTATGGTTGGTGCGGCAAAAATGGGCATGCACTTTGTTGCCTGCGCGCCAAAAGCATATCAACCTTCGCAAGAACTGGTGAATACCTGCCAAGAAATTGCCAAACAAACGGGCGGTTCCGTTACTTTGGAAACAGACCCCATTGCTGCCGTAAAAAATGCAAACGTAATTTATACGGACGTTTGGGTGTCTATGGGCGAGCCCGCACAGGTTTGGGAAGAACGAATTTCTGCACTTTCTCCCTACCAAGTGAATACTAATTTAATGAACGCTGCATCGCCTGATGCCGTATTTATGCACTGCTTACCTGCTTTCCACGATTGGAAAACAACCGTAGGAAAGGAAATGGGGGAAAAGTTTGGCAGGGCGGAAATGGAAGTAACGGATGAAGTGTTTGAAAGTCCGCGCTCTATTGTCTTTCAGGAGGCAGAAAACCGTATGCATACCATTAAAGCCGTTATGGCAGCAACGTTATAATTGCTTTACTTACGGCGGGGAATTGTTTTTATTGCAAATCCCCGCTGTTTTCTATAAAAATTTTACCGAAAATTAAAAAGGGGGTAAACTAATGTTGGATTTTTTTAAGAAGACGGGCATTTTATCGGTGATGCTATTATTTTTTCTTTTGCTTACGGGTTGTTCCTTGCCGCAGATTGATGTTCCCGGAAAGGATGGAACGTACAACGTTAAGGTTTATTCCTATATTCAAGACCCCGAATCGGGGGAGTACACGGAAACATTAAAGGAAACGAAAGCGGTTCAAAAGGGGGAAGATTATTCAGTAAGCCCCGAAACAGTACAATATCATGTTCTTAATACCGAAAAATGTATTCTTTCGGTAACTTCCATTCAAAAAAATACAACTTTGAAATTGTATTATGACTGCGAAACCTGTGTTGTTACCTTTTTGGGGGGTGGCGGCAGTTTGGTTTCGGGGGTGGAAACGCAAACCTTGCGTAAAGGGCAAACTCCGCAAATGCCCACGTATACGCGTTCAGGGTATGTTTTTGTTGGATTTAATGCTCCGATTTCTTCTGTGTTTGAAAACGCGCAGTATACGGCAATTTGGCAAGTGCAAACGTTTACCCTTACATTGCAATTGCCCCAGGGCGCCTTGATTGCTGATACGGCCTATACAAAAGTACCCACAACCGGAAGTACGGTATATTGCAGGGAAATTACTGCGGAAAGTGAATTTACTCTTCCTACGCCGTACTGCGACCTAGGTTCTTTCCGCGGTTGGAAATATGTATTGTCCGATACGGAAACGGTTAGCGGTGTTTCCCGTGGAACAACCTCCTCCATTACCTTGTATGCGGATTTTGGGCAAGATTTGTGTTCTATGACCTTTGTTGGGGTGGGTATCCCAAATATTGCGGCTTATTATTTGCCGGCAGGAACTGCCGTTTGGGCGCCTGTAATCCCGCCTGAACAGCAACGGGTGGGCTATGGCTTAAATTGGTATGCGGATTCCGCCTGTACAACGCTGTATCAGTTTACAACAATGCCAAACGGTGGTGCTACTGTATACGGTAAGTGGGAGGTGGATACGGGCGCAAGTTTTGTTGGTTGGGACGTAGATTCGGAAGAAATTGATAACTTTGCAGAATTAAAAACATTTATTGAATACGTTGTTTTTCATAATATTACAACGCCCCTAACCGTTCCTTGTAATTTTGCAACCTATTCTACCATTGAAAAGTATATAACGGATGCTTACGAGCAACTGGATTTTCGTGCAAGCGGTTCCATTACTTACGGGGTAACGGGTAATGCTGCAAAATATTCCGTACGCGTTGCCTCTGCGGAAACAACACGCAGTACGGATGCGTCAAAAACAACACAGAAAAACGATATGGAAGTATATTCTTATGTTGGCTATACCACACAGGGAAGGGATGCCGCATTTGATAATTTTTATATTGATTTAATTCCGGTTGCTGTGCCGGTGGAAACAAGCAATCAGCTTGCATACGTTGTAGAACGGGGTGCAAAACCCCTTTGTAAAGCCGGTTCTGCGGCTGAAACCGTATACGCTGCCGCACGCGCTGTATTGCGAAAGATTATTATAGATTCCTACACGGATGCGGAAAAGGCGGAGGCAATTTTTAATTATTTGGTATTAAATGTTCAATATGATTACGCGCAGGTGGAAAGTCAACTGCCGTACGATTGGACTTATTATGACGCGTATTATTTGGAAGGTGTGTTTTTAAGGAATAAAGCGGTTTGTGATGGGATTTCTAAGGCGTTTGCATTGCTTTGCGGAATAGAGGGGATTCCTTGCGTTCAAGTTACCGGGGCACAATACAGCGGCAAATATCAAATAGCAGGAACGGGTCATGCTTGGTGTAAAGTGAAAATAAACAACAACTGGTATCTGGCAGATCCCACGTTTGCTAATTTAAGGATTTCCGGAACCAAAACTTCGGTTTTGGATCATGGAATGTTTTTAACGGATGAAACAAAAAAATCTGCAGACGGATACGTTGCAGATAACTATCACAATATTGTTTGTAATAAAGATTATGGCTACTTTGATAAAAAGGATGTTCGGGTGGCTGGGGTTGATATTGATTTTGTGATTGATTCCGTTCAGGAATTTTCCTACATGCTGGAATATTGCATGCTGCAGGAAGAAAATCTTGTTGGTTTCTCTGTGGATTTTGTGTATAATATTAGCAGTTTGCAGTATAAAAACAATATCGGTGCGGCTTACAATGCGGCGGTTACAGCACTGCGTGGTCGCGGAAAGGTGTATCAGTATACGGTTTCCCGGTTGGATAACGGTTTTGGAAGTGTTGTGAAATTAATTTTCAAATAAATTATAAAGATTTTTTCAATGTTATAATTCCTATAAATAAATGCGTAGCCCATGATATACATTGGGCTACGCATTTGTTAATGCAAATAAAAATTATTTAACGGGTGCCATAACTTTTTGTATTCCTTTTGCAAGGGTGGTTGCATCCCCACTTGTGTGCATTTCGCTGGTATCAACAATATCCCCACCGATTGCTCGTTGTGCTTTGGAAGATGCACATCTTGCCGTTTGCGTAACTGCTTCTGCTTCTTCCAAAGACCTCCCCATATCCTTAAGGGCATCCTCAATCGCAGCCTGTTGGTTAACAAACGCCACGCGAAGGCTTTGGAAACGGTGGGTGTATTTCTTCGCAGCCTTCTGCGCTCTCCGTCTTTCCGCACGTGATAGCGTGTTGTCCATCACGATGTTGGTCTTACCCGTGGGGGCGTAGGTGAGGGAAGAGCGTTCTTCCGTTGTGCCGTCAGAATACGTAACAATCATTCCGCCTTCATCTGGGAAGTCATATCTAATAGGTTTTTTGTTTAGATTTTTTTGATTGCTTCTAACATTTCCGCTTCCGGAAGTTTTTGGTCTATTAGTGCTGATAGTTTGTCTGCTCGTTTTTCGTCCATTTGTGCTGCGCAAAAAATCTTCACGTGTGTAGAATGCGCATACGGAGTTGATAAAACTTTTTCTAATAATTCCTTGCCGTTCATAAATAGCCTCCCTAATAATATCAACGCGTGTTTCATCGTTGTAGTTTATTTTAATTATTTGGCTTACTTTGGGGTTTTGATAAGTGCCTTTTGCAAAAACAAGGATATTTTCCACGCCTTTGTTTTCGCTACTATCATCACTTACCGAAATTATCCATTCTCCATTTTCTGTTTTGGGTGGGAAAAATCTCTTTTTAGAAACTTTGCTATCAAAGTTCTTCCAAGCAGCAGAAGAAATAACGTTATTTGCTCTTACCCAACCAAAATCATTATACTGTTTTTGGGTATAATTGTCAACAAGCGAAAACCTAATATCCTTGCTTTCGGTGGGGGGATTTGCTTCTTTTTTGCTTGCTAAAGCAGCCCGTTCCTTAACTTTTTTAATTTTTTCCGAAGAATTTTCGCTTAAGGGGTTGACAGAATCTTTTCCCTTTGCTATACTGTTATTGATGGAGATAGTGTCCGACTTTACGGACCGCTCCATCTTTTTTATTGGGGAAATATCATATAGTATTTTTTCGCCATTTGCGGTGGTTGCAACATTAAGTGTTGCCTCCCAAATGGTGTTTTCTTTGTCCTGAATATATGTTTTCCAATATTCCCAATCATTTTTTCCGTAATTGTCAAGCCAATCGTGAGAATGAGTTGAAGCTGATTGTTCTTTTAATGAGGACGTAAGAATTAGTTCATCAACAAGAGCAATAGAATCCTGTTTGGTTTTATTTCCAATATATTTGGTAGTTAAATCCTTATTAACAGGAACAAGCTTGCCACTCTTATTATTAAATTTTTGAGTTGCGTTTGCAAATTTTCGGTGGATTCTACCGTGGGGTGGTTTGATTAAAGTTCTTAATTTGGGTAATAACATCATTTAACTGTTCTTCGCTAATATGTTTAGCAGACTTTCCTAAACCTTGCCCATCGGCACTATCAAAGGCTACAAGGTACCCTTCTGCATCCTTCTTAATGCCTACCACAAGCCCGTTTTCGGCACGGTAAACCGCCCCTTCTCCGTCCTTTAAGGAAATGCTTGGGGCAGGGGGGGTAACTGTTGTTTCTTCTGCTCAACAATTTCGGTTTGTTCTTGGCTTTGAGCGGCAAGTTGTGTTTGGAAAATTTTTACATTTTTTTATAAACGCTGCGTACTTTTTTGATAGAAACATTTTCTATTTTGTTCAAAAATAATTTGAACAAAAATATTTCATTTTGAACAAAACGAAATTTAACCAGTAGTGATTGTGTGTTGGGTGGATAAAGGCTGAGTGTTAAAACATATACATTTCCAATCAATGCGCTTGGGGAAAATTGTAAATGTTTGTAAATGTTTGTAAATGTTTTGGTTGGCTAAGGTTTTTGCGGAGTGGGTTTGTGGGTTTTTGTTTTTTATGCTACGTTATCCAAATCCGAATAGGAATAGATGTTTTCAAACACTCTTTATGTTTAGCCCCTGTTGGGGTGGTGCTTGTTTATGGTGTTTAATCTTATGTTTTGCCGTTTATTTTACCTATTTTTAACCTTTATTATAGGGCTGATGTAGAATTGTTTATTTTTGTAAACCGATTTGGTATTTGGAAAGATGTGCATATTATAAAGTATCTAAAATGGCGCAATTTTTCATGCGTAAGGCGAAAATTGTGTTCGGCGTGTGATACATGGGCTTTTTGTGGTTTTTTAGTTAAGGGTAGGGGAATCTTTGATGTGGCAAAATCAAATAAAAATGCCTATTATGCGTGGCATAGTACTGTACAAATGTTAAAAATTTTGATTTTGGGGCGACTTATTTTGCAAAAATGGCACTTTTGCCTATATTTATGTCTGACATAACATATGTGTTGCCGGTGCATTTATTTTGCCGGTTATCGTTTTTTTACCGGTTTTTTCTGTGGTTTCTGTGTTATCTTCGCCTTTTTTGGTCGTTTGATATATGTTTGCATGAAAATTCATATGAAAAGCAAAAAATTTTATATATTTGCTTTTCAAAAAGTAATTTTTATGATATAATTATATCATAACTGTAAATTGTTGTTTTTTGATCGTTGGGGTGTGTAAAAAATTGCTAAGCAAATATGATAACAATACCCATAATGCCCGATTTTTTTCTTGGGGAATTGCATCTGCTTTTGTTGGTGCGTTTCTAATTTTGGCATTTTCCGTCTTTCTGTATTTTTACCGCACCACGGGGCGTGCATCACAGGGTGGGGAATTGGGGCCATCCTATTGCAAGGTGTATGTTTACGGCGCCGTTCCTAAGGAAGGGTTTTACGTTGCTAAATACGATTCTACCCGAATTTCCGAATTGGCAGATTTGGCAGACGCGGATTTTTTTCAGCAGTATTATGCTTATTCGGGCATAAATCCTTCAAAAACCATTCAAAAATCGGAAACACATGTAATTCAAAACCAAGCCTACGGCTTTTTGTTTTTCCCTCCCGCAAACGGTATTTCTGCATTTGCGTTAGATTCTGTTACGCATGCGCAGCTTATGTCTATGGGGCTGGATGCTGCGGCAGCACAAAGGGTAATTGATTATCGCAATGCAGCCGGCTCTGATTTCTCCAAGGCCGATCTTTTAGATTGTTCCGTATTGTCCGAATCGCAATATGAACTTGTATACCGTAATTTATATTGTATTCCTAATGGCTTTGAGCAGTTTTTTAGAAAAGAGCAGGGAGGGGTGTGATGCGTTACGTGGATTTTACAAAAAGCGAAGATGCTAAAAGGCAAACCGCATTGTTCTTTTTTGGGGAAGAAAATTTCTTTCGTGAGCAAGCAATTCAACTGCTTAAAAGCACAAATTTAACTATGGATGGGATTGATTTTGATGTTTTTGACGCAAAAACCGTTCCCATTGAAAGTGTTGCCGCCGTATTGCAAACGCCACCGTTTTTGAATCGCCGCAGGGTGGTTGTTCTAAAAGAGTTTTATCCCGGCGTAAAAGAATATACCAAAAGTCCAATTGCGCTGTTTGCAAAAACGGAACAAAATTTTTCGGTTTTGGCAGTTGTGAACGAAAAACCTTGCGAGGCTATCGCGAACGATTCTTATTTTCTGCCTGTTGACTGCGGTAGGGAGGGGGATTCCTATCTTGCCTTTTATGCCCGAGAAACGCTTGGTAAGCGAAACGTGGAAATTTCTTCTATCGCGGCGGCTGCCTTGGCTGAATCTTGCGCGGGTAGCATGACGCGCTTATCTGTGGAAATTGATAAACTTACCGCATTTGCTCAGGGTGTGGGGAAAGTTGAAAAAGAGGATGTTTTTTCCTTAGTTCACCGCGAAGTGGAAACACAAGTGTTTGATTTAACAGATGCGCTTGCATTAAAAAACACCGCAAAAACCTTGTATATTTTGGACGCCCTAATTAAAAACAATGAAAAGCCACAAATGATTTTTGTTGCCGTGTATAACGCTTTTCGCCGCATGTTGCATGTTTCTCTATCCGAAAAATCAGATAAGGAACTTGCGCAGGATTTGGGTGTAAAAAGTGAATATGCAATTAGAAAAAGCCGTCAGGCGGCCAGGGCTTTTTCTAAAAGAAACCTAAAAAAGATTTGTGATAAATTTTGCGAAAGTGATGCAAAAATGAAGTCGGGCGGGTTGGTTGCTGACGGAGTTTTGTATGATTGTATTTATTACGTTTTATCTTTATAATGATAATCAAGCAATAAATTAAGGAGAGGGTATGGAAAAAGTAAAGGAGACATTCGCAAATATCCAAGCATTTGACGTAATCATGCTTTTGCTTGCGTTTTTATTGACGTACGCGGTTTTTTCGTTTTTGAAAGCAAATAAAGCGCGGTTGGTTGTTTGGGTTTATGCGGGTATGGTTGTGCTTGCTGCCTGCGTAATTTTTGTTCGTGGGTATCACGGGATGTGGATGTTGTCCGTTCCCGTACTGTTTTTACTGTTGCTTGTTCCTATGTTTTCTTTGGAAATAAAGCGCATGCTGTGGAGTGGTAAAATTGTATCCAAAAATCACGAAGAAAAAATTAACGATAAGCAAATAGAGCGGAGTATCAACGAAATTATCCGCGCTGTTCAAAATATGTCCAAGCAGGACGTGGGTGCATTGCTTATTCTGGCGACCTCTCCCGTTCCCAGTTCCATTACGGAAAGTGGTACGGTGATAAACAGCGACGTTACCTCCCAACTGATTGAAAGCATCTTTTTTCCCAATACGCCCTTGCATGACGGGGCAATGATTATACGGGGTATTACGATTGAATCTGCAGGATGCTTTTTGCCCCTTTCCCAGGAATTGAACTTGCCGCAAGAACTTGGCACTCGCCACCGCGCCGGGATAGGCATTACCGAAACGGTGGACGTAATTTCCATTATTGTTTCGGAAGAATCGGGTATTATTTCCATGGCGAGAAAGGGAGAGTTAAAGCGCTATTTGAACACCGAAAGTTTGCGCACGATTTTATTTGAATATTACCGCAATATGTACGGAAAGGCAAAGGAGGGAAAAAATGACGAGTAAGAAAATTAAAAGCATATTAAAAGTTGTTTTTGTAAAAAATTTTGAATTAAAAATTACGGCATTCCTTTTAACACTTTTCACTTTTATTGCAATGCACTTTTAAGGAGAGAATATGAAAAACATTGTAAAAGTTCCCGAATTTATGCTTCCACAAGGGGTGGATTTATCCAAATGGGCAGTAATTGCTTGCGATCAGTTTACCTCTCAACGTGATTATTGGAAGAATGTAGAAGATGTGGTGGGGGATTCTCCCAGCACGTTGCGTTTGATTTTTCCTGAAGTGTATTTGGGGGAAGATGATGCGGAAAGAATTAAAAAAATCGGCGAAATGGCGAATGTGTATTTTTCTAAAGGTGTTTTGGGGAAATCTACAACCGGTTTTGTTTTGATTGAGCGGACAACCCCCTATGCAGAAAAGCGTTTAGGGCTTTTGATTTGTGTGGATTTAGAGGCATATTCGTATAAAAAAGAGGATTTAGCCCCCATTCGCGCAACCGAGGCAACCATTGCCGAGCGTATTCCACCGCGTGTGATTATTCGTAAAGGATCCCCTGTGGAATTGCCCCATATTCTGCTTTTAATGGATGATGAAAAGCGCAGCGTAATTGAGCCACTTTATGAAAAACGGGCACAATTTGAAAAATTGTACGATTTTGATTTGATGGCAAACGGCGGACATCTTCGCGGTTATTTAATCCCCGAAAGTGAACCGGTTTTGGAAAATCTGTATGCGTTGGTTACGCCGCAAAGAATGAAAAATAAGTACGGGGACGAAACCCCCTTCCTATTTGCGGTGGGGGATGGCAACCATTCCTTGGCTACGGCAAAAACCTGCTGGGAGGATATGAAAACAACCCTTTCTGAAGAAGAAAAAGAAACACACCCTGCACGCTTTGCCCTTTGCGAGCTGGAAAACATCTACGATGAAGGTTTGTGTTTTGAGCCTATTCACCGCCTGGTTTTAGGGGTGGATGTGGCAGATTTTTGTAAAGAGTTTGATGCGATAGAATCTCCCTATCGCATGGTAACGAAGGATGGGGTAAAAACGGTTGCTCTTTCTTCGGACTTGGCAGGTTCTATCCGCGTTTTGGATGAAAAGATTGCAAAATACTTACAATCGCATGGCGGAAAAGTGGACTATGTGCATGGAGATGACGACGTTATATCGCTTGCGCAGCAAAACGGAGGCGTTGCCTTTTTACTACCTAAAATGGACAAAGGTGATTTGTTTGTAGGGGTGGCAAAACACGGCAATTTACCAAAGAAAACCTTTTCTATGGGAGAGGCAATTGAAAAACGGTATTACCTTGAAGCGAAAAAAATCGTTTTAAGTAAAAATAACAAATGACGGATAAAAGGTGGCGTGATTATGAAAAAATTAATTGTATGTAAATTTGGCGGAACTTCCATGGCGGATTCCAAAACGGTTGCGCAATGCGCATCCATTATCAAGTCGGACAGTCGCAGAAAATTTATCGTTGTTTCTGCACCGGGGAAAAGTAATTTTGAACCCATGAAGGTTACGGATGCTTTAATTGCTTGCTATAAGGAGGCAAAGGAAACGGGCTCCTGCGCTAACGCATTCCATCACGTTCGCGAACGCTTTGAAAGAATGGTGAAAGAATTAAATGTGGATTTGGATATTACTTCTGAATTGGATGCGGTAGAAAAGGGGATTAACGAGCATACCGAAACTTTAGACTATGCAGCTTCGCGTGGGGAATATCTTTCCGCAAAACTGTTTGCAAAAGTGTTGGATTTGCCCTTTGTGGATGCTGCAGAGTTTGTATATTTTGATAAACACGGTAATTTTGATGCGGAATATACCAACGATAAGTGCCGTGAAGTGCTTGGGAAGTATGACGGGGCAGTAATCCCCGGTTTTTATGGCGTAAAGCGTAACGGTGAAATTACTACGTTCTCCCGTGGGGGAAGTGATATTTCCGGTTCTATTGTTGCTCGCGGTGTTTCTGCGGATTTGTATGAAAACTGGACGGATGTAAACGGATTTTTGGTTGCAGACCCCAGAATTGTAGATGCGCCCCAAAAAATTGAAGAGCTTTCCTATAAAGAACTGCGCGAACTTTCGTATATGGGTGCTTCCGTATTACATGCGGATGCAATTTTCCCCGTAAAAAAGGCAGGGATTCCCATCAATATTCGCAACACTTTTGAACCCGAAAATCCGGGAACCATGATTGTTCCCAACAACGAATACCACAACGGCAAAGTGGTTACCGGTATTGCCGGCAAAAAGAATTTCAGCGTTATTTTGATTGCAAAATCTATGATGAATACGCAGCTTGGTTTTGCGCGCCGTATTCTTTCGGTTTTGGAATATCATGAAATGCCGTATGAGCACATGCCTTCGGGTATTGATACCTTGTCTGTAATTTTAGATACAACGGGCAGAACCAATGAGGAGTTGGAAGATATTGTTCGTGAAATTTCTTCTGCTGTACAACCCGATAGCATTTCTGTTATTGACAAAATTGCACTGGTTGCAACGGTAGGGCATGGAATGTTCAAAAAGGTGGGAACTGCAGCAAGGTTGTTTACGGCACTGGCAAGAAATAACGTAAATATCCGTATGATTGATCAGGGGTCTTCCGAACTGAATATTATTATCGGCGTTTCTAACGACGATTATGAAACCTGTATTCGCGCCATTTACGAAGAATTTTTCTTGTAAAACCTTATAAATTAAAAAATCGCCCCTTTGGGGCGATTTTTTATGCTTTAAGCAATTCCTGCAAGAAGTTGCATTGCGATAAAGCAATAGATCAGTAGGGATAGAACGTCAACAATGGTTGTAATAAAGGGGTTTGCAACAACTGCCGGGTCCAAACGGCAAACTTTTGCAAGTAGGGGAAGGATGCATCCAACCAATTTTGCCAGAATGATTGTTGCCAACATGGTTAAACAGATAACAAAAGCAATCAGCATGCCGTTGGGTACGGCGTGTAATTTATCAATTAAAAGCAGTTTTCCAAAGCAGGCAATACTGATAGTTACGCCAAGTAGAAGGGAAACGCGTAATTCCTTCCATATAACCTTAAAAATATCCCGAAACTCTACTTCTCCAAGCGCAATGCTGCGGATAATGGTTACCGAGGCCTGGCTGCCGGCGTTTCCGCCCGTACCCATAATCATTGGTATACAGGCTGTAAGGGTGATGGAAACAGCAAGCGTGGCTTCGTAACTGGAGATAATCATTCCGGTAAACGTTGCGGAAATCATTAAAATTAGTAGCCATGGAACGCGATTTCTAAACAGGCTCCATACGGACGTTTTTAGGTAAGTTGCATCTGTGGGGGAGGTACCTGCTAGTTTCAGGAAGTCTTCTTCGTTTTCGTCTTGAATAACCTCAATTGCGTCATCGTAGGTGATGATGCCAACAAGGCGTTCTTCTTGGTCTAATACCGGCAATGCCATAAAGCCGTATTTTCCAAGCGTTTGTGCTGCCTCTTCTTTATCCGTTAAGGTAGTTACCGAAACGACATTTGTTTCCATCAAATCCGAAATTAAGGTGTTTTGGTCTGCTAAAAGCAGATTTTTTACCGTGCAAAGTCCCAAAAGTTTGCTGCCGCTATCTACTACGTAGCAGTTGTATACCGTTTCTTTATCCACGCCAACCTTTCGGATGCGGGCAAATGCTTCGGCAACGGTCATTGTTTCCCGAAGGCTGACGTATTCAATGGTCATCACGCTGCCGGCGCTGTCTTCGGGATATTTTAGAATTTTGTTAATCATAATCCTCATTTCGGGGGAGGATTGGCGCATAATTCTGCGAACGACGTTTGCGGGCATTTCTTCAATAATGTCTACCGTATCGTCAAGAAAGATGTTTTGCAACACTTCTTCCAGTTCTTTATCGCTAAATGCCTGGATTAAAAGTTCCTGCGCATCGCTATCCATTTCAACGAATACGTCTGCTGCCGTTTCTTTGGAAAGTAAGCGGAATGCGATTAAAAAATCTTCCTTATTTACGTCGTGTTGAATTTCAAGTAGTAATTCTGCGATGTCGGGCGGTAGCATTTCGCCCAACATTTGTTTTAGTGTTTGATATTTTTTTTCAACGATAAGTTTGGTAACTTCTTCTACCAAATTTACGTTTTCTTCCATATTTTCCATGTTTTACGCCTCCTTTTCTTATTTTAGAAGGCTCAGGGACCAAAAAATTACCGAGAAACGCATAAAACGACAAGGCTTAAACGTTTCCCGATGCTTCGGTGTGGTGAGCCGGTATTATGACAATTAGGACTGCCGTCTTCCATAAGAAACGTTCTCCTTTCGTTTATTTATAAAGAAAACCCTGCCAAATGCTTGGTAGGGTAAAATACACACGTATAACACCATCCAAGCTTTAGCTTCGCCGGGCGGTGCAGTTGCGTTAAACCGGGCCTTGAATCGACCGAGTCTGTTAACCGCAATAACCGTGTCTCCACAATTATTCGGCAGCAACCCATATCCCTGCGGTAGCCTTACCTACTGGAATTATTTTCTCTATGTTACATATTATAGTATCTTTTTTGCGGTTTGTCAACGATATTAAAAAACTTTTATAAGAATATGCGGATTTCCTTATTTCTAAAACTGATAAGGTATGGTGATGGGTTGGGAATAGAGAATGTTGGCGTCTGGTTCGTGTATGCGGCTTAGTTCGCTTTCTCTAATTAGTAGGTAGCGATACGTTTTTCCCGGAAGAAATCCGTGATCTGTGATTGTTTGGTTGGTGCCTTGTGTTAAATTGCACAGATGTTCGGGTGGAAGTGGGGTATTGTTGTCTATTTCTTGTCGCATCAAGTAAAAATTCCCATATTCTTTTACGCATAGTACTATGCAAACACTATCAAAACTGTGGTTTAAGGATAAAAATTCACTATTTAAGGGGGTGTTTACACATTTTTTCACGGTGGGAATGCGTTTTTTCTTAAAATAGGAATATAGTTTTTCCGTTTCCTTATCTGCTTCATGGGAAAGGATTTCCCTTTGTTCGTTTTCGTAAGTGGATTTGTGCAACGCAACGCGTTCAATGCCCGAAGGCTTTTCCTGCATGGAGCCAACGGCTGTGTGCTTGGCTAATTCTTGCCAAATTTCCATGGAAAGGGTGGCGGGTAGGGCACCTCCCGTTACCGTGTTGGACATTTCTTTATTTTTCGCCCCAAACCAAACACCTAAAACGTATTTTTGTGTATAAGAAAGGGTATATGCATCCGTATTTCCCGTTGTAGACCCCACTGTGCCCGTTTTTGCCGCAACAGGAAAGGAAAGATGGGATAATTTTTTTGCCGTACCCGTTTTTACGCAATCAGACAACATATCCGTTAACAAAAACGCAGTTTCTTCGCTGAAAACGCGTTTTTTGCTTTTTTCTTTTTTATAAATTGGTTTTCCATCTGCCAAAATTTGTGAAATAAAGGCAGTTTTTTCAAATTCTCCCGCTGACGCGATTGCACCGTACGCATTTGCAATCGTTTTCAGCGTAACCCCTTTTTGTGTTGCCCCAAGGGCAAGCGGTAGCGAATTATCTTGATCGGTGATTGAAAAATTTAGTTTTCTTAGGGTGTTTTCAGCCTTTTCTACACCAATGCCATCCAAAATTTTAACCGCAGGTACATTTAAGCTGTGCGAAAGTGCATATTTTGCGCTGACGTAACCGTGGTAAGTGTTTCCATAATTTTTGGGCTGATATCCCGAATAGGAAACCGGCTCGTCTAAAATTAGCGTAGATTCATCCATAAAATCACATTCTATTGCAGGTCCATAAACGGCAAATGGCTTTATTGTGGAACCGCACTGCCTTTTTGCCTGCCCCGTATTTGAGCGGAACGCGGAAACAAGTCCGCTTTCATTGTTCAGGTTTATGGCAGAAAAGACTGTGTTTTCGGGATGTGCAAAGTCTAATTCTTCTAATATTTTTTGATTTTCCAACTCTAAACCCGTATAAATACGTATTTCTTTTCCGTAGGAAAAAACCGGAAAGGGAAGAATCTCTGACACTTCATTGATTACTTCTTTTAGATAATCTTTTGCAAAATCGTCCTCCTCGGCACAAACACTGATGGGCTTTTGGATAGCGTTTTGAAAGGTTTTTTCATCAATATACCCCTGCAAGTACATTTCTTTCAGCACAATGTCTCTTCTATTTTTACATTTTTCCGCATTGGTGATAGGGGAATAATGGGCAGGGGCTTTAATAATTGCCGCAAGTGTAGCACACTGTTCTACGGTTAAATCGTTTACGTCCTTATTAAAATACCGTAAACTTGCAGCCCCCACTCCGTAGCAATTTTCCCCAAAATAAATTTGGTTTAGATACATGGTAATAATTTCCTCTTTTGTATACTTTTTTTCAAGTGCAAGGGAAAGTTTCATTTCCGAAAGCTTGCGTTTTATGGTTTTCTGACTGTTCAAGTGTGTGTTTTTTATTAGTTGTTGCGTAATTGTAGACGCGCCTTCTCGGTAACTGCCGCTTTTTATATTATTGATTGCTGCGCCAACAATCCGCTTCCCGTCCAATCCGTTATGCTTGTAAAACCGTTTATCCTCAATTGCTATAAAAGCATTTTTCAAATTTTTAGGTATCTCTTCTTTTTTTAGGGGAAGGGAGCCGTTTAAGTAGCCACTGTTTACTTCTGCGCCCGAGGCATCACAAAAAATTATTTTTTGTGTGGACGTTTGCAGTTTTTCAACGCTTAAATGCGCATCTTTTGTTAAAACAAGGCAATAAACGCCAAATCCCAAACAAAAAATTAAGCAAATAAGCAAGGAAAATATAGCCACTTTTGTTACAATTTTTACAAATTTCATATTTTTTACCGTTTAGCATTAGTATTTATAAAAAATTCGGCATTATACTTGCAAAAAATGCTGAAAAAAGGTATAATATAGTTGTATTTTTAATGGGGAAGTATACAATGTTTACACAAAAAACCTATCACGTAATTACATACGGCTGCCAAATGAATATACACGAATCCGAAAAGCTTGCAGGCGTTGCGGAAAAACTTGGCTTTATCCACACCGAAAACCCTGAAAAGGCGGATTTGGTTATTTTTAACACCTGCTGTATTCGTGAAAATGCAGAACACCGCGCAGCGGGGAATATCGGTGCCCTAAAACAAATAAAACGTCAAAACAAAAATATGATTATTGCCGTGTGCGGATGCTTAACGCAGCAATCCGGCATGGCGGAAAATTTTGCAAAAAAATTCCCCTTTGTGGATATCTTCTTCGGCACGCATAACGTAGAAGAGTTTGAAACGTTACTCCGTAACCGTTTACAAAGAAAAAAACGGCAAATTTCACTGTGGGAAAAAGAAGGCCCGGTAAATGAAACTTTGCCTAAAAAACGAACAAGTTATCCCAACGCCTGGGTCAACGTTATGTATGGCTGTAATAATTTTTGCACGTACTGCATAGTTCCTTACGTTAGGGGAAGGGAGCGTAGCCGCAAAATAGAAGACGTGGTTAGTGAAGTAAAATCCCTGGTTTTAGATGGGTATAGAGAAATTACTTTACTTGGGCAAAACGTAAATTCCTACGGAAAAGACCTAAACGATGGCAGCAATTTTGCAAAATTGATACGGGAATTAGGGAAAATTGAAGGGAATTACTGGTTGCGATTTATGACCAGTCATCCCAAAGATTTATCCGAAGATTTGGTACTTGCCATGAAGGAAAATCCACATGTTTGCCATTCTTTACATCTTCCCGTGCAGGCCGGGTCGGACAAGGTTTTGAAAGAAATGAACCGCAAATACACCGCAAATGCGTATCTTGATAAGGTTCAAATGCTTAAAAAGTATATTCCTGATTGCACCCTTACCTCCGATTTAATGGTGGGATTTCCCGGGGAAACGGAAGATGATTTTATATCTACCATGGATTTGGTTAAAACCGTGCGCTACTTAAACGCGTTTACCTTTGTTTACAGCAGAAGGAAGGGAACGGTTGCCGATAAGATGGAAAATCAAATTCCCGAGGATGTGAAAAAGGACCGAATTATGCGGTTAATTGCTTTACAAAATGAAATCACACGGGAAATCAGTGCCGGTTATGAAAATCAGGAAACCGTAATTCTGTGTGAAGATTTTGATGATAAAAAAGGACTTTTTTTGGGCAGAAATCAGTACGGGCTTATGGTTTATTTCCCTTGGGAAAGTAAGGATTCGCCCGTTGGAAAGTTTTTGAAAGTTACTATTACGAAAGTAGGGGGGATTTCCCTTTACGGAGAGGTTTTGGAGGAAACAGTATGGGCCTTTCGCCAATGATGCTGCACTATAAATCGGTAAAGGAAGAATACCCCGATTGTATTATTTTTTACCGTTTAGGTGATTTTTACGAAATGTTTTTTGAAGATGCTATAACTGCATCAGCAATTTTGGATTTAACCCTGACCGGGCGTGATTGCGGTTTGGAGGAGCGCGCCCCTATGTGCGGCGTTCCTTATCACGCTGCAGAAGGGTATATCGCAAAACTGGTACAGGCCGGCCAAAAAGTTGCCATTTGTGAACAGCTTAGCGACCCTGCGGCAAAAAAAGGTATGGTGGAACGTGGCGTAATCCGCGTAGTTTCCGCAGGTACTATGACGGATGACACCCAATTAAACGAAAAAGAAAACAATTTTATTTGTATGGTGTTTGGGGATGAAAAGGGTGTAGGGATTTCCTGGGCGGATATTACTACGGGAGAATTTTACGCTGCCGAATATCGTGGGGAAGATCGTATATTTGATTTTATTGATCGCCTAACAAGATTAAATCCTGCTGAAATTTTTGCCAACAGCACCGTTTGTACGGTTACAAAAGACCTTCCTGCCGTAAAACACCACTTATTGCCCACTTTTCAAACCTACCGCGACGCCCAGTTTGTATACACAAAAGCAGAATCACGCCTAAAAAAGCAGTTCGATGTTCTTTCCTTATTCGGTATGATTCCCGAAGGAAAAACTTACGCTGTTTCTGCGGCAGGTGCATTGCTTGCTTTACTGGAAGAAACGCAAAAACGTGAACTGAAAAATATTCGTGAAATTTACTTTGAGGATAAAGGGGATGGCTTAATTTTAGATTATAACGCCATTCGTAATTTGGAACTTTTGCAAACCATGCGGGACGGCAAGCGCTACGGTTCTGTTTTATGGTTGTTGGATAGAACAAAAACAGGTATGGGCGCAAGAAAACTTGCCGCATGGATTTCCAAGCCGTTAAACGAAATTGCTGAAATTGAACTTCGTCAAAGCGGGGTGGAGGAATTAACCCGTTCAACCTTAATGCGCCAGGGAATGGCAGAACTTTTATCTTCGGTAAAAGATCTTTCCCGTTTGGCAGGAAGGGTGTCAAACAATAACATTTCACCCAGGGATGCGCTTGCACTTGGAAATTCTTTATCTGTTTTGCCCAGTCTAAAATTTCAACTGGCAACCATGCAAAGCCCGGCAATGGCGCAGATTTCGGCAAATTTATGCGATTTGGGGGAAATTGAACAACTTTTACGTGCAGCAATCACACCCTTAAATACTCCCATTTTGGTTTCGGGCGGCGGATTTATTGCCAAAGGCTTTTCTTCGGAACTGGATGAATTGCGGAATGTTTCGGAAAACGGAAAAACTCTTTTAGATGATTTGGAACGTAGTGAACGCGAAAAAACCGGAATTAAGAACCTAAAAGTGGCATACAACCGTGTGTTTGGGTACTACGTAGAAGTAACAAATTCCTATAAGGATTTAGTTCCTTATTATTATCAGCGCAAACAAACCACGGTAAACGCGGGACGTTATATTACCGAAGAATTGAAAATTTTAGAAGAGAAAATTTTAACGGCACAAGAGAAATCAATTGCGTTAGAAATTTCGATTTTTGAAGAAATTAAGAAAAAATTATTAGAAAAACTGCCCGAAATCAATCGTGTTTCGGATGCAATTGCCACACTGGACTGCTTGCTTTCTTTGGCAACCGTTGCAAAGGAAAACCGATACGTAAAACCCAAGATTTTACCGCAAGGCGGAGAACTTTCGGTAATTGCCGGGCGGCATCCCGTTGTAGAAGCCGTATCTAAAGAGCCGTTTGTGGCAAACGACACGTATTTGAATGCGGATACCGATCGTACGATGATTATTACCGGTCCGAACATGGCGGGGAAAAGTACATATATGCGCCAAGTTGCGCTGATTGCAATTCTTGCACATATGGGCAGTTTTGTACCTGCAAAGGAAGCGCAAATTCCCATCATGGATAAAATATACACACGTGTAGGTGCCAGTGATAATTTAATTTTAGACCAAAGTACTTTCATGGTGGAAATGAGTGAGGTCGCCGCAATTTTACGTGGAAGCACGGAAAACAGTTTACTGATTTTAGATGAGGTTGGTAGGGGAACAAGTACTTATGACGGCCTTAGTATTGCATGGGCGGTTGTTGAACATATCACTAAATTTATACGTGCAAAAACCCTGTTTGCAACGCATTATCACGAATTAACCGAAATTGAAGGTGCGCTTGATGGGGTTAAAAATTACAAAATCACCGTTAAGGAAATGAATCAAACCGTGGTATTTTTGCGAAAAATTGCCCGTGGCGGTGCCAATAAAAGCTTTGGTGTGGAAGTTGCCGCACTTGCGGGTGTTCCCGAAGAGGTTACAAAGCGCGCCAAGGGAATATTAAAAAGTTTAGAAAAAAAGAAGTTGGGCGGGGTAGAATCTACTGCCGAAACGACTTTAACCGAGGAAGACGCCATTTGCGGGGTGCAGGCGGAAGTTTTGGATTCCTTAATGGATACGGATCCATCCCTATTAACCCCCTTACAGGCACTAACCTTGTTGGATTCTTTGATTCATAAATTGAAATCGGAGTGATAGAATGGGAAAAATCAATTTACTGACTTCTGAAGTTTATAATAGAATTTCTGCCGGAGAAGTGGTGGAGCGCCCCTATTCGGTTGTAAAAGAACTTTTGGAAAATGCCATTGATGCCCGAGCAACCACCGTTACGGTAGAAGTGGAAAACGGTGGAACTTCCATGATTCGCGTTACGGATGATGGGGAGGGGATGGATGCTGTTGATCTTTCACGCGCGTTTTTGCCGCACGCAACCAGTAAAATAAAAAAAGCCGAAGATTTGAACGTGATTCAAACTTTGGGTTTCCGTGGTGAAGCGTTGCCCAGTATTGGCTCTGTTGCAAAAGTAACTATTCTTTCTGCCAAATTGAATGCCGAAAGTGGGAATAAAGTTACTTGTTTTGGTGGAGAGATTTCAGAGGTAATTCCGGCATCTTCCCCCATGGGAACAACGGTAACGTTGGAGGATTTGTTTTATAATACGCCTGCCCGTGCAAAATTCTTAAAAAGTCCCAAAGGGGAGGAATCGGACATTTCCAACATGGTTTCACGCCTAATTTTGGCGCATCCTTCCGTTGCGTTTACGTATATTGCGGATGGAAAAACCGTATATCGTTCGTTTGGTGGAAATCCCGAGGAGGCTTTAATTTCCGTTTACGGAACAGATGCTGTGGAAAATTCCTACTATATAGACACCGTAAAAAACGGTATGCATATTTACGGATATTTGGGAAAGCATTTTTATACAAAATCAAACCGTACGTATCAAACCGTTGTGTTGAACGGAAGATATGTGGTTAATCAAACGGTTGCTTCTGCGGTACATAATGCCTATCAAAATTACTTAATGAAACGCAATTATCCGTTTTATTGCTTATATATTGATTTGCCCGGCGAGTTTGTGGACGTAAACGTGCACCCAAACAAGGCGGACGTTCGTTTTGCAAGTAATCAGGTGGTTTACGGAACACTGTTTTCGGTTGTTTCCGCTGTTTTGGATGGAACAACTGCGGCGATTGATATTGTTAAAAATTATCCGAAAGCGGAAGGGGAAAATTCTTCCGTTTCCATGGATTTAACCGAAGATTTAACAAAAAAACACCCCCAAAACGTCCTTACCTTTGTTTCTGAAAAAACAGAAATTGCAGCGCAGGAAGAAATAAGGGTGCAAAAACCGCAGGTTGCTGCAGATTTTCAAAGGGAAGAGCAAGCGGAGGATTCTTATTCTTTTGCAAAAGTTTCAGATAGTGCTTCGTCTTCTCATGCTACGCTTTTAGATGCGGCAACCGGCTTGTTAATCCCGCCGAAGGGTTTATCCGAAGCGGAACAAAATGCTATTTTTGAAGAGAATCAGCGCTGGTTGCGTCAATTTGATGCAAAATCGCAAGAAAAAACGGAAATACGGGATGATTTGAAATCAAAAGAACAGGGGATTCCCGAAAAAGATATTGTTTCCGAACCTTTGGCAAGCAGTGCAGATGGGCAGGCATTGCCCACTGCGGCGTCGCTCTTTTCTCATGCAAATTATATCGGTCAGGCGTTCAAAACATATTTAATTTTTGAAATAGAAAATGTTTTATATTTTGTTGATCAGCACGCGGCGCACGAACGTATGATTTATGACAAACTTTTAATACAAATGCAGGAAAGTGCAGTAATTTCGCAGCCCATGCTAATCCCGTACCATTTATCCGTAAATCCGCAAGAAGATTTATTTATTAAAAATAATTTAGAAGTGTTTTTAGGTATGGGTATTGAAATTCAAGAATTTGGAATGCGAACCTATCGCGTTTCTTCGGTTCCTGCGGAACTGGTTTCTATGGATTTGGAGAAATTCTTTGCACAAGCATTAAAGCATGCCGATTCCATAGGTTCGCTTTCTTCCATAGAGTTAAAAAAGGAAAAACTGATGCAAACCGCTTGTAAATCGGCAATCAAGGCAGGTTTTTCTGTTTCTGAAAAGGAAATTGACTATATTGGGGAAAAGCTAAGCCAAAATCCGGGTTTAACCTGCCCACATGGGCGCCCCGTTGCCGTTAAGGTTTCTAAAACCGAACTGGAAAAATGGTTCAAACGCATTGTTTAAGATAAACTTTTTGATTTTTTAGGGGATTTTATGTGTAATAAACCGCAAATTATCATTGTTTGCGGCCCGACGGCGTCCGGAAAAAGTGCGCTGGCGGTTGCCGTTGCAAAGAGGGTAAACGGGGAAGTTGTTTCTGCGGATTCCATGCAAATTTACCGTGAACTTTCGGTGGGAACGGCAAAACCTACCGAAAAAGAGATGGATGGGATTCCGCACCATATGATAGATTGCGTTTCTCCAAGCACTCCCTTTTCAGTTTCGGATTACGAAAAAATGGCAATCCCTATTATAAACGACATCATTGCTCGCGGCAAAACTCCGGTTATTTGCGGCGGAACAGGTTTTTACATTAATGCAATTCTGTATTCGTTCAGTTACGGAAATCATGGCGGGGATGAAAAAACGCTTGCTGTTAGAAAAAAGTATATGGATTTACTACCGAAGATTGGGGAATCCGGCATTTTTGAAAAATTAAAGGAAGTAGATCCTGTTTCGGCGGAAAAGTTGCATCAAAACGACGTTAAGCGCGTAGTTCGTGCCTTGGAAATATATGAAACAACGGGAAAAAGAAAATCCGACATTGTTGACGATATGCAGCCGCGCTTTTCGTATATAGCGGTTATGCCCACGTGGGAGCGTTCGCTTTTATATCAACGCATCAACGAGCGGGTGATTGCAATGCTAAATAACGGTTGGGTAGAAGAAGTGGTGCAGTTGCAGCAATTAGGCTTGACAAATGAAATGCAGTCTATGCAGGCCATTGGTTATCGCGAAATTGTCAGCGATTTGATAAATTTTGGCAAATTGAACACTACTACGCCAGACATAATAGCGCAAAATACGCGCAATTATGCAAAGCGACAAATCACTTTCTTCAAAAGATTGCCCAATTTACACTATTTGGACGCAAATCTTTCCGTTCAGGAAATGACGGATGCTGTGATTCAATTGCAACAAGAAAAGAACCGGTATCGTAAAGTATAATTTCTTTTTTATAGGGAAAAATCCTCCACAAGTTACAGTGGAGGTTTTTTTGTGAAAAACAACTTTGTTTTACAGGATATCGTACTAAATCAAATACGCAGAGACCGCCTTACGGCAAAATTTTTTACAACAGATGGGTCAGTGTTCTCGGGAAAACTACACGGTTTTGACCATGAAACGGTAATTGTGGATCTGTTAGATGGGAATCAGGTAATGCTTTATAAGAAAAATCTACTTTCTGTTTTGCCGCCAAAACCTGTTTTAACAGATTTTTCCTAAAAAACAAGCCGTGGCAACATTTGCCACGGCTGAAAATTTTAATTTTTTAGGATAAATTACGATATAAGCCAACTACTTTACCCAAAATTTGAACGTTTCGTACCATTATATCGCTGTAATCTTTGTTTTCCGGGTGCAAAATCACATAATCGCTTTTCTTGTAAAAGCGCTTTACGGTTGCACTGTCATCCAGCAAAGCTACTACAATATCGCCGTCATTTGCGGTTTCCTGTTTCTTGCAAATCAGTTTATCACCGCTGAAAATTCCGGCATCTACCATACTTTCGCCGCGCGCACGCAACAAAAATACGTTTTCCCCACTTTTGAATTGGGGGGGCAGGGGATAATATTCTTCAATATTTTCTTGCGCAAACATGGGGGAACCACAGGCAACCTCCCCCAAAAGCGGAGCGGTGGGAACCCGCGCTTCTGCCGTTTGGTTGGGTGTGCGGCATAATCCGATTGCGCGGTTTTTAGAGTCTGACTTATTGATAAGCCCACGTTTTTTGAGTTTTTCCAAGTAATTAAACGCTGTTGCTGTGGAATGCAAGTTCAAATCCCTGCAAATTTCCCGAACAGAGGGGGGATAACCGTTTTCTGAAACGAACGAATCCAAATATTGCATTAATTCTTGCAGTTTTAATTCAATTTCCGCTCTTTTCATTTGTGATCCTCCTTTTTTTCATAATATATCACATTTTTTTCAATAAATCAAACATTTGTTTGAAGGATTTGTTGAATTTTTTTATTTTTCGTGTTATAATTTTATTAGGAGGAGAAAATAATGATTGGCGAACCTTGTGAATTGTATGATAGAGAGTGCTGCGAATGTGGGGAATGCGATCTTTGTGATTTAGACCCAAGTAAAACTTGCGATAGTTGCGGAAAATGCTTAAACCTGAATGAATATTCGGAAATTTTGATTGACGGTATCTTTGAAAGTGAAGAAGCATGGCAGGCATTTGTATCCTCTAAAACAAATTCTGAAAAAAATAAATAAAATAAAACACCGCCCTTTGGATTGCCTGCCAAAGGGCGGTGTATCTTTTATATTAAACCATCCGGGTTTTCGTTTGTAAGGGGAGTAAGGTTGGGGATATCCGCGTTTTTCGGCTTTTGCGTTCCCAAGGAAACGGCATTTGCCGCAGCCCTGCGAATATCGTCCGAAATTGCCGCGTAATGGCGTTTTGTAGTGTTTACGTCGCTATGACCTAATACGTCTGCCACCACGTAAATATCGCCAGTTTGACGATATAAGTTCGTACCAAAAGTGCTTCGCAGCTTGTGTGGAGTTATTTTTTTTAAGGGAGTAACGATTTTGCTGTATTTTTTAACCAAATTTTCCACTGCGCGCACAGTAATACGGCGATCTTGCTCGGAAACAAACAGTGCGCGCTCGCTTTTAGGCAGGTTCGGGCGTTTTTCTCTATGGGCCATCCATTCTAATAAAGGCTGTTTAATTTCATCCGAAAAATATAAAATCACGCGATTTCCACCTTTTCTTGTAACGCGAAAACCGTTTACTGCAAAGTCTATATCTTCCACGTTTAGCCCTACAAGTTCGCTGATACGGATTCCCGTACCCAAAAACAGGGTGATTATCGCCACATCTCTTACTTTGGTACGCGCGTGCGCTGCTTTTTGCCGTGCAGTTAACCCTTCTCCGTTTTCTACAACGGATAATAGGGCGGAAAGTTCCGCATCTTCCAATCGGATAATTTCTTTTTCGTGCAATTTTGGCATAGAAACTTTGGCGGCAACGTTCGCATTGATGCGATCCCTGCGAAATAAGTATTTATAAAAGGAACGAATGCTTGCAATCTTTCTTGCCTTTGCATATTCTTTGCAATACACCCGTTTGCCGTTGATTTCATACGAAGATAAATAGCCGGAGAAACGTTCTAAATCATCCGCACACAAATTTTCCAAATCATTTAACGAAATTTCGTTCGGTTTTTTATTGCGAAACAGTTTTTCGGTTAAAAAACGGAAAAAAATACGTAAATCGTATGCATAATTTTTTCTGGTCAGTGGGGAAGTTACATTTTCAATTCCGATAAAATAATCCGCAGCAAAACTGGGCAGTTCTTTTAAGATTTCTTCTACCGTTTTTCTGCAATTTTCATCTCTCTTTTCATAGTAATCGTTTTGCATACTCATTCTCCTTTATTCAGTATAACACAAATTTTGAAATAATGCAATTTCTCTTTGCAAAATATACAAATTTGCGGTATAATAATAAAAATACTTACTCTAAAATATTTACCGTTAGAAAAGTACGCTATGAAATTGCCAAAGATAAAACAAAATTCCAATTTCCCGTTGATTCATTTGCGCCCCATGTTATTTGCGGCGCTTGGTTTCGTTTTGGGAATTATCTGCTTATTTCAATACGTAATTTACAGGAAAACCTATGTGTTTTTCATTTTTTGCGTCTTCCTTTTTATTTTATTAGGCTTTGCAATTTATCAAACGATTCGCAAATCAGAGAAAATCCTGTTATTTTGCACGGTTATTGCAAGTATTTTTGCTATTTGCGGCGGTTTTTCTGCTTATGCGCAAATTTCTGCATACGAGCATAAAGAAATCAATCCCGGTTATTATACCGTGTATGGAACGGTATCTGATATTTCGGAATTAGAAGACGGACATAGCCTACTGCTAACCGACTTGGTATTCAAAACAGAAAATACCACCATAACTTCAGACCATAAAATGAACCTTATTGTGTTTAATAAGGGGAGTGATGTATATCCGGGAAAACGGATTCGCACTTATGTTCTAGTAAATTTGCAAGAAAAAGGTGAATATTACACCTATCAAATGGCAAACGGCATCAAATTTGTTGCTTTTACGGGCGGAAGTTCGGTTGTTTCGGTGGGAAATACAAAAAATTTCTTTGAAAAGGTGCGGTTGAAAGGGGAAAGCATATTAAGTAAGTATTTAACCGGGGATGCCTTATATGTGGCAACGGGAATGCTGTTTGGAAATACGGAAGGCATGCAAGAAAACACCTTAACACAGTTCCGCGAATTGGGAATTGCACATATTTTCGCCGTATCCGGCTTACATATCGGCTTCCTTTGCGTAATTATAACAAAACTTTTACGCCGTACGGAGGCAAGAAATCCGTTAAGGTTCCTTTTGCCCTCCATTGCGGTTTTCTTTTATGCAGGAGTATGCGGATTTACCCCTTCCGCCTTGCGTGCCGCCATTGTGTGTGCAACGGTGTTGTTTTTTGGATTTATCGGTGCGCCGCATGATGCGCTGAGCGGTGTTTTGTTTAGTGCAATTGTTGTACTTGCATTGAATCCCGCGGATGTAACTTCTTACGGATTTATCCTTTCATACGCGTGCGTGCTTTCCATTATTATAATTTCGCCGTTATTTCGTAAACATTTACGCTTTTTACCAAACAAACTGGGGGAGGGGCTTTCCATTTCCTTGGGAATACAAGTGGGTGTTTTTCCCGTACAGATGGCACTGTTCGGGTATGCTGCGCCTATTTCTGTATTGCTGAATTTACTGTTTATTCCGATAATTACACCCATTTATATCATAGTTTTAGCAATTTTGCTTTGCGCAGCAATTATACCTGCTTTCGGCTTGCTTTTTACAATTATTGAAAAAGTTTTTGTTTTCCT
The DNA here is from genome assembly GCA_045651955.1 of Christensenellaceae bacterium. Classification (GTDB taxonomy): domain Bacteria; phylum Bacillota; class Clostridia; order Christensenellales; family Borkfalkiaceae; genus SIG402. The sequence continues at coordinate 67,254 of JAZRTI010000020.1, forward strand.
ACTGTACATTTTAGATAAATTGCCACGGGGGATTACAGTTAAAAATTTAGAAGTGAATGGGGGAATGCCTATATATTATCTGGGTGTTTTGCTTGCATCCTATCACGTAAACTTGCGAAAGGGTGTAAAAATTGCAGCATCTGCACTTTGTTTTGCAGCCTTTTTACTTACGGTTTTCTTATAACCAAACAGGGAAAACAAAAAAATATTCCCAAAATTATGGCAATAGCAATAGGTGATAAGGCGTGTTTTTAATATGCCAAACAAAAAATAACCGAACAGGGAATAGGAAAAACTTAATTTTGCGTGGCGTATATCTATTCGCAAAAGTCTTGTTTTGCGAATAGAAAGGGGTAAAAAAGAGAATAATAGGCAATATACGGCTTTTATGCTTGAATTATACCATCTGCCACTGAATAACCGGCATTCCTTTATATAATTACCGGTATGATTCATTGTACGTTGCAGGCTGTTTCTACGTAAGGATTTTTTCCGATTGAATTACGCGCTAGCTATTGTTTCATTTCAGCACGTTGCTTTGTATGATACAGCCGTTTTTATTGCAGAAATTTTTAGTTTAACGTGGTTTTTCTTATTTTGGCAATACCGTAACTTGTTCCTATTGTGGATAATTTGTTATTTTGTCTTTTTTTCTATAAAAAACGTTGATTTTTCGGTAATTTATGGCTTTTTAAGGAAATTTTTGCCTTATTTTTATATAGAAATACGGTATTTTTTGTTGATTTTGTGGATAAATACCGCATTTTGTGGATAATTTTATGTGTTTTTGTGGATAAGTACGTAATTATCCACATTTTGCGGCAAAATTGCTATTTTTGCCCGTTTTTATTCCTGAAAAACAGAAAAACAGCCAATTTTTCGGCTGTTTTTTCATGTTATGTCTGTCATAGTTGTTGATAAATTGTTGAAAACTCAGTTATAGCAGGTGTGCACGTGTTCTAAATAAGATCTCGCAAGAAAACTTCCCTTTTTTATGCGTTGATTAACGATATAAGGTATCCTTAATTCTATACAAATCTAATGCTTTTCTACGTTTTTTGTAGTCAGGAATAAAGGTTTCTACTTCCTTCCAAAATTCTTTGCTATGATCAAAATGCTTTAAGTGTGCAAGTTCATGCACAACAACGTATTCCACCAATGGATAATCAACCATAATGATACGCCAGGAAAAAGACAAATCCCCTTCGTTGGTACATGCACCGTTGCGGCTTTTATAATCCTTAATTTCCACGGATTTAGGCGTAACGCCCATTTTTTCCGCGTATTCAGCAACAATTTCGGGAATTAATTTTACCGCTTCGCTTTTTAAGACGCGTTTTGCATTTTTTGCCACGTCCTGACCAAATTTCACGGCAAACCAACGTTCGGTCAACTTTGTTGCATCATCCACACGCACAACGGACATTTTTTTGCCTAAAAATAAAATCTTTTTGCATTTAATAACGTCATCAAAATAATGCTTTTCCTGCTCGTTACGAGAAATCTGCTTGTTAATCCAATCTTCGTGTTTGGCAAGAAAAATTAAAATTCTTTCTTCCGAAAGGCCGTTGGGCGCTTTTACCATAACCCCTTTTTTAGGATGATAAGAAACACTCAACGTTTTTCTATCCGAGCGTTCTAATGTATATTCGTAATCCATTCTGCGCACTCCCATTTTTTTCTTATCAATATTGTACTATAATTTTTATAAATTGTCTATCTTATTGCTGTTTTTTTCCTTAGAATTTATATTTTTTAATAAAAAATATACTTTTTTATGTTTTGTTTGTCTGACATACTAATTTGCATTTGACAGGTTTGTTTGTTTGCGGTATAATAATCTTAGAAAAACCTTTCAGGAAGGTGCAACCTTATGGATTCTAAAGATACAAACTTTGGGGATTTTCCTTACGGGGACGAAGAAGCAACCCAATACGAAGAACCCACAAACTCCGTAGAAGAAACGGAAGATGACGACGATTTCTTTCCCACTTGGCAAAGAAAAAGTTTTTTGGAACAAACCCTGAAAACCGAAGTTGAGGAGGAGGATATTTTTACCTCCCCCACTTTTTCGTACCTTTCGGACGAGTCGGACGAGGATGATTCGGATAAAACCGAGGATGTGGAATCTGTCCCTGCGATTGACGAATTTGATCAAGAAGAAGATTCTACAATCTTTGCTACAAATGAAGAAATTGATAATGAAATTGCTGACGAGGATGTATCCGATTTCACCAAATCCGGCGAAAATTCGTATGAAAATGAAGAAACTGAACCCGTTTCCGCATTTTTAGAGGAGGAAAAGGAGGATTCTGAACAGTTGCACCCCTCAATTTTGGATAACGATTTTGATGCTCCGGCAATGGATGATTGGTCGGAAAACGTTACAATACAAGCGGATGAAGAAAAAACACCCGAATATGACGCCGAGGAAAACATACAAACCCATGAAAATAACGCGGTGTACGATCAAACAATGCAATCCGACACGCAGGAAAGCAACACCCTTTCCATGGATAATAATTTAGAAGCAGATACGAAATATACGCCTATTGCAGCAACTGAAACAGAAGAACAGGAAAACAATTTGGATGCTGAAAATGTGGAAAATTTGGTTGGAAATGCTGAGGAATTGACAGAAAACACTTCTTTTTATGACTCGCAACATTCTGAGGATGAACCAACCGGCGCTGAAACGCCTTTTGAAACATTCTCCCAGATCAATGACGTTGACGGAGAATCTGCACAACAAGCAGTCGCACAGCCCTCTGTAACCATAAGCAGTGATTTAATTCGTGGGCACATTAACACCATTATTTTGCGCACGCTGAGCGAAGGCGACCGTTACGGTTTGGAAATCATCCAAGAAATTGAACGGAAAACGCGTGGACAATACACCATAAAACAACCCACATTATACAGTTCTTTGAAGCGACTGGAAAACAGTGGCTTTATCACTTCTTACTGGGGATCGGGCGAAACAAACGGCGGCAGAAGGCGTTATTATGCCTTGACCGAAAACGGTAGAACGGTAACCGATCAAAACCGTGCAGAATGGGAATATTCCAGAACCATTATTGACAATCTGATTTCTGAACGCGAATACGACCTATCTTCTACCCCGCCAACCGCTGTTGATTTTTCTTTGCTGAAAAACGCAACTACTCGCGTTTTTGCTTCGGATAAAAATAACACCGAAAAAGATTTGCAAGATTTAGAAGAAAAGCGTGAGGAACTTTTAAGAAAAATGGAAGAAGAGCAAGATGCTCTTGATCGCTTAAAGTTAGAACGCGACGATTTGACCGCAGAAATTACACGTGCACGCGAAGAAACGTTTGTTGTGCAGCAAGAACAAGCAATGCAAATGGAAGAATTTGCACAAAAGCAAGCGGAAATTGAGGAGTTAAAGCGCGAACAGGAAGAATTATCCGTTGATATCTGTAAAAAACAGGAGTATGCAAACACTCTTTCCTCCACCACAGAAGCAGAACGCGCTGAACGGGATTACAAAAATATTTTGGGCAAAATTTTCCCGCAGGAAGAACCTTATCAAACGGAAACATCTACACCCAATAGCGGTTACACACGTGAAGAAATAGCCAAAACGGAGCAACCACAAACGGAAAACACGCAGCCGTACGAAAAATATCCTGATTTTTGGAATTTTGAAGAGGAACCGGCAAAAAACATTCCCGCTCAAACAGACACGGAAAAATACGAATTACCTACGTTTTCTCATACCCCGGAAACCGAAAGTTACGAGCGCAACGATAATTTCTCTGAATTTATCCGCAGACATTCGCAAACAACCGAAGAAAGAAATCGTCAAGATGCAATTTCTGATTATGCAGCAACGCCGAAACGCCGCCAGGGAAAAATTGATTTTTCGGATATCTTTGCTTATGCCGACCGCAACCAAATGCGCGTTCGTTCGTATGTAGGAAATAAATCTGCAACGAACCAGACGCAGAAAAACAGTTTGCTGTTCGTAAATAAAATGCGCGCTCTTAGTTTGTGTTTAATTTATTTAATTATGATGGCGGAACTGGTGCTTTGCTACGTTTTAACTGCGGATCTGTTAGGGTTAAAGAAAGAATTTTTCTATATCGCTTTGCTTTTAACGCTGATTCCCGTTGCTGCAATCATGTTACTTTTCTTTGCATCTCAAAAACTGATTGTTCCAAGAAATAATTTGAAAGACGCCCTATTAACTTCGGTTATCATAATTTTTAACTTCTTCTTAATGCTGATTGTTTTAGCGCTTATTTTAGAAGTTCAACTTTCCAACACAAGGAATTTGCTTTTGTATTTTGCTTATCCCTTGCTTGCTATTTTGAATTTACCCATCTATATCCTAATTAAAAACGCTTTAATTAAAACCGGAAAATTTAATACGGCATCTTAACAAAAAAAACACACCGAGCAAATGCTCGGTGTGTTTTATTAAATATTTTGTAGATAATGAATTTCCTCGTTAGAAAGTTTACGAACCTTTCCGCGGTCCAGCCCACGCAACGTTAAGTCCCCTATTTTAATGCGTTTTAAGAAAACTACTTCTTTTCCAACCGCTTCAAACATTTTGCGCACTTGCCTATTTCTTCCTTCGGTAATAGTTACGTGCAATTTTGTGTAATCGTTTGTAGTTTCTACCACGTGAACGTTGCTTTTTTGTGTTTTTACGCCATCAATCACAACGCCGCCCCGTAAAACACCAAGTGCCTTATCCGAAATTTCGCCTTCAATACGAATTAAATAAGTTTTGGGAACTTCATTTTTCGGATGTGTTAAGCGAAAAGTCATTTCTCCGTCATTTGTTAATAATAAAAGCCCTTCCGTATCATAATCTAAGCGACCAACGGGAAAAACTCTTCCAACCCCTTCGGGCAGCAAATCCATAACCGTAGGACGTCCCTTATCATCACTGACTGTACAAACGTAGCCCTTGGGCTTATTCATAATATAATATTCTTTTTTAACGTTGGCAATCACCCTGCTTCCGTTAACGTATACCACGTCTCCGTCATTGACTTCTGCGCCAAGAACACACGGTTTTCCGTTAATGCTAACAGCGCCGCTTTCAATCAGTTTATCCGCACTTCTGCGGCTGGCTATTCCATTTTCTGCTAAAAACTTGTTGATTCTCATATAAACGCTCCTTATTGTTTCCCAACGATATTCCGTCTATATGCAATATAGTATAGATTTTTTCTGAAAAAAGCAACTGATTTTGCACAAAAACCGAAACTTCACCTACTTCTTTTTTCAAATCTAAGCGATTTTCGGTAAATTCTTTCCAATGCACCTGATAAGTTAATGAATTATACTCTTCTTTTTTCAAAGGATATACAATACGCTTTGGCGTTCCGGCTATCAGTGTTCGGTTTTGAAAGGTAAAAGGAAAAGGTTTTTCGGGTCCAAGAATTTTGTAAAGTGAGTATTCATCAAATGCCCGGGTAAGCATTGCTTTTGTGCTTTCCCACATATTCTGATTGTTTAACACCACCCCAATCAAGGTCATACCCTTTCGTTTGGCTGCACTAACCAAGCATTTGCCCGCATCCTTGGTATACCCTGTTTTTACGCCACAAGCACCTTCAAACGAGGCAAGAAGTTTATTTTTGTTGGCAAAGGAAACCGAAATTCCGTCCGTGCGAACGAAGGAAATTTTTTCGGTTGATGCAATTTTTGCAAAAACGGGGTTTTTCATTGCTTGCATGGTTATTTGCGCAAGTTCGCGTGCCGTTGTATAATGGTTTTCGGCATGCAAACCGTGCGGATTTGCAAATTTTGTATGGTTTAAGTGATGTTTATTTGCAAATTCGTTCATTTGTGCAACAAAATTATCCACGCTTCCCCCAACAGCAATCGCAACCGCTGTTGCTGCGTCGTTTCCTGAGCGTAGCATCAATCCGTACAACAACTGTTCTAACGTCCAAATTTCACCCTCTTTTAGATAAATAGAACTGCCTTCTACACCACACATTTCTTTGGTTATGGTTATGGAAGTATCTAAATTTTGCTTACAAATTGCCAGATATGCCGTTAAAATTTTTGTTGTGCTTGCCATTTCCAGCACGGCATCTGCGTTGTTTTCACTTAAAACACGCCCGCTAGAAAGTTCACAAACTATCATACCCGAAGTAGCGTTTTTATAGTTTGCTGCATTTGCCACAATGTTTGTTTCCATGGGAATTGCAAATTTTTCAAGTACAGTAAAAAGGGAAATTAAACAAATTATGGCTATAATTGCAAAAATAAACCTTTCATGCTTTCTCATTTATCCATCTCCGACTTTTCTTTGGATAAATGGAGCAAAAATTCGGATGCGGAATCAAACAGTTTATCCATTGGTTGATTGGCAACGTTGACAAACTTCAATCCTTGCCCGTGATCAACCAAAAAGCCGCTGGGTTTCATAGACAAGATAGCCCCATTCCCCCCGGCAAACGGGAATGGTTCATCATATTTCATAAATTTAACGTCGCCGTATTCCCCACCACCGCAAATAAAACCGATGGTAACTTTGGAAATGGGAATAACCGTACTTCCATCCATGGTGCATACGGGTTTGCCAACCACGGTATTTGTATCAATTACCGTTCCTAAATTTTCCATAATACTGGATACCATTTCAGACAGTTTGTTTTCTTTTTCTTTTAGCATGATTTAACCTCTCGTTTAACAAAGTTTTGATAATAGAAAGCACTAAAAACAGGGGCGTTAACCACAAAACGGCACGAACCGTAACGGTAAATTTACTTTCTTTTGGCAAATAAACCTGGTGTATTTTCATTTTAAGCATGTTTTTCTTAGTTCGCAGTACCGAAAGTATTGTTGAAGCAACAGTATTTATGCATTGTAAAGTAAACAGTGTTTCAACCGGATTATCCGGATCTCCTTTTTCAATCACCGCAAAAATTCCGCTGATATGAAACCCTTTTGCTACGTCGTAACGTGCTTTATTTTCTTTTAATAAGGTTGCAATGGGCACTGAATTTAGTTTGTTTTTATGAAAAACCCATATTTTTCCACCCGAAAACTGCACAAAGCCGCCCAAAATATTGAAGCATGAATACATATTCAAATTCCAAAATAAACGGTTGTCTTTTTTAGAAAAGAACCCCTCGCACCATATGCCGATAGGAAAAAATAAAAGCACCATAATAAAGAAAAATGCCCAAATAATATACATTGCATTATTACTATTTGCAAAATGATGGTTCTTATGCGAAATTTTGCATAGAAAAACGCCCGACTTCTGTCGGGCGCAATTTTTTGTTTTTTATTCAATATGTATCAATTCTTCATCTTTGATAAAGTCGGGAATATCGTCGTCATCAAAAGAAATCTCTTCCTGGATTTCTTCATCCTCATCATCCGTGGGCGCAATTTCCGAAACGTATTCTTCCCTGCGATACAGGTAGTTGCTATTTTCATCCGCCGTACCAACTTCCTGTGCACGGATTTTTTGAAGGATTGTTTCATAATCGGGCAAATCATCTAAGGATGCCAGTTCAAAGCGTTTCAAAAATTCATCTGTCGTTCCAAACAATGCGGGACGGCCCAGCGCATCTTTTCTGCCAACCACTTCAATTAAGTTGATTTCCAAAAGTTTTTGCAAAGCATATTCGCTGTTCATTCCGCGGATTTCTTCCAAATCCAAACGGCTAACCGGTTGCTTGTATGCAACAATTGCAACCGTTTCTAACATGCTTTTGGAAAGTGCCTTTTCACGGATGGGATTCAAAACTTCCGCAACGGCATCTGCATACGCAGCGTTCGTTGCAAACTGCAATTTATCACCGTAAACGTTTAATTTTACTCCACTTTCTTCTGTATATTTTGCGCTTTGCAAATTTTTTGCTGCGGCAAGTACATTTTCTGTGCTTTCACCTAATTTTTCGGCAATTTCGCTTGCAGAAACTGCGTTTCCAGCAATCAGCAAAATGGATTCAATGATATTTTCTAAATTATTCAACATCTACACTTCCCCCTTCTTCCTTTTCAGCGATATAATCTTCATTCAAAATTACCGTGATTTCACCGTAAATTTCTTCCTGAATCACTTTAATTTTTTGCAATTTTAACAATTCCAGCATTGCCTGAAAAGTAACGATAACTTCACTGCGCGTAAGCGCGTTTTCAAATAACGCAAAAAAAGAAACTTCCTTTTTTTCGTCAATCACTTGGGTAATTAAGCGAACTTTATCATCAACTGTATGTACGTCTTTGGGAATTTCCTTTTCTTGCGGTTTTTGTGCAGAGCGTAACGTTACACGGCGCAGCATTTTTTCAAATGCAACCATAAGGTTTTTGAAATTGAAATCATTATAAACCACGCGCACGTTTTCAAAATTTTCATCCGGTTCTTTATAAAACACGTCGCGCTGATCCATCATAGATAACTTTTCGCTGGCTTCTTTGTAAAGTTTATACTCTTCCAAACGGCGAATTAGTTCGGTTTCGGGATCTTCCGCATCTTCAATATCAAAGCCTTCATCTAATTTGGGAAGAAGTGCACGGGATTTAATTTCTAACAAAGTAGCCGCCATTTGCATATATTCACCGGCTTTGTCAATATCTACCCCGTCTAAATTTTCAATGTATGCCAAAAACTGCTCGGTAACTTGCGAAACGAAAATATCGCGAATTTCTACCTTAGCGGCACGAATTAAGTGCAATAATAGATCCAACGGCCCTTCAAAGTTAGAAAGTTTGATTTTATATTCATCCAAAGGTTCAACCGAAGAATCAACGCCATCCAACAATTCTGCAGCAATATCTGCGGCGGTTTCCGTACCATAACCGTTAATTTCGTTATTTTCTTGTTTCAACTCTTCATTCATCAAAAGAAAATCCCCCAAAATGCTGAAAATGCGCGGAAAATCCAATTACCGCAATTAGAGATATAAATCCCAAGAATATCCAAGTAAGCAAACATGTAAAAGTTTTCTGCAAGTATTCCTATCAAAATCAGGCCAAGTAAAAGAAAACTGCCATACTGGCGTAGAAATTGCAAAAAGGAATTATCTCGCTTAAAACAAACTTCCATAATATGAAACCCATCCAAAGGGAAAATGGGTAACAGATTAAATAAAAACAGAGAAATGTTTAGCCAAACCATTGCGTTAAAAAACAAGATAATAAACTCATCAAACAGCAACATGTTGGGCAAAAAACGCGCTGCAAGCAAGTATAAAGGCATGCAAACAAACGCAATTACTAAATTACTAAGCGGACCTGCAATAGAAGTTAAGAACACGCCTAATCTTCTTTTTTTGAAGTTATAGGGGTTGATGGGAACGGGCTTTGCCCAACCAAAGCGCACCAACGCCATCATAATAAGCCCCACTAAATCAAAATGCTTTAACGGATTTAGCGTGTATCGCCCCGAAAATTTTGGGGTGTTATCTCCACATTTTACCGCAACGAAAGCATGCGAAAATTCGTGTACGGGTATGGTTAGCATAATCGCAAGGAATAATGATAAATAGATTAAAATGGTTTCTAACAGCACGTGAACCCCTATCTTTGATTCAAAAGTTAAAACTTATATACATTTCTATTATACAACGAACAGCAAAGAAAAGCAAATAAATTGTGCCTTTCTTAAAAAAAACATTAAAAAAAGCACAACATATAGCATACCCCGGGCAAACAAACAAGATTTGCCCGGGGTAATTATATTACGCGTTGCTTGAATTTTTCATCCGAAAATGTTTGGGTATTTCTAATAAAATATCTTTTAGTGTCCTCTTTTTCACGTTTTCAGCGCAAATAACCGGCACTTCATCCACCAAAACCCCCTCGCGGTATACCGAAAGTGTCCCGGCAATATCCCCAGCCGCCACCGGAGCGTGTAAGATATTTAAGTTGATTGTTTGTTGAATCAGGGGCTTTTCTCCCCGTTTTAGTAAACAATACACATCTTTTTGGGGAAGAATTTGCACATGCGACTGTTTACCGTTTTTAACCATTGCACATTCTTCCAACACACAATCTGCCGAAACCACTTTTTCGTTCACGTAATTCGCAAAACCGTAAGAAAGCAAATTGCTACTTTCTGCAAAACGAATTTTCCCGCTTTCCGCACCAATAATTACCGAAATCAACCGTAAATCGTTTCGTTTAGCGGTAGCTGCAAGGCAGAATTTTGCCTCCTGCGTGAACCCCGTTTTTCCACCGTCGCAACCTTCATAAAAACGAACCAGTTTATTTGTGTTGGTTAATTCGGTATGGGTTCCGTCCTGATGCGGCATTGCATCTAACCAAATTTGGCTGTACTTAAAATAAGCGGGATGGGATATCAGGGCGCAAAGCATGGTTGCTACGTCCTTTGCCGTAGAAAATTGCCCTGGCTTTGGTAACCCCGTGCAGTTTTGGAATACCGTATCGTTCATCCCTAACGAAAGCGCCTTTTCGTTCATTTCATGAACAAACGCGTCCACACTTCCCGAAAGACGTTCGGCTATTGCAACACAACTGTCGTTTGCAGAGGCAATAACAATACTTTTAATTAAATCGGATACTAAATATTTTTCGTTTGCACGTAAAAACGCTTGTGAACCACCCATAGAGGAAGCGTTTTCACTTACTGTTATGCTTTCTTCTTCTAAAATACTTCCCTTTTCTATCCCTTCAAAGGTTAAAAGCAGGGTCATAATTTTACACATACTTGCAATGGGTAATTTATCATTTGCATTTTTTTCAAACATACAAGTTTTTGTATGGTAATCCATTAAAAATGCGGATTTTGCAGTAATGTTCAAACCACAGCTTTCCACGGTTTCGGCAATAGTTGGCTTTGCTGGAACAACACTTTCTGCTTTTGCCTTTGCGATATTATCGTTAAAAAACTTGGTCTGTAAAGATTGCAAGGAAAGCATCAGCGCCAGCAATACGAATACTGTTTTAATTTTTATACTTTTCATGAAAAATCTCCTTTGCATAAAGTATGTGCAAAGGAGATATGTTTTATTTAAGAAATAATCTATTTTATAATAAAGTGCAAAAAACGGCAAATAAAAGTACTTCTATTATTAAAATCAGTAAATATAGGCAGGCAAAAAGCAAAATATGCAAAGTGTGGCATTTCCACATACGCCGAAATCCGCCAACTTTCCAGCCAATCGGGCAAAATTCAGCAGAGGCAGAATGAAAAGCGCAATACCATATAATTTGCAGGATTAAACACGGAATCAAAACGGCAATTGCAACTATTTTCGTTACAATGCCTATTTCCGAAAACAAAAAACCGATGGAAATCGTTTTCAAAAACACACAAAAGCAAAATAACACATCCGGAACCCAAGATAAAAATCGGGAAAACGTGCTTAAAATAATAAACAAAAATAAGAACAATCCTACCAAAATTTCAGCAGAAAAAACACTTCCTGTGCCATTCACGCGAATTGCAACCAAATAAAAACGCTCCCCATATATCGTTACAAAGGTTGCAGATCCCCTTTTTCCGCACTCTAAAAATCCAAGAACAACACCTAAAATGCACCAAAGGAGAGATAAAACGAATAAAACTGCGTGTTTTTTCATAAAAACACGACAGTCCCGCAATGCAGGGATAAGTTCAGAACGATAAAAGCCGCAATTCTTCATACTGTACCATATGAAAAGTTGCGACTGTTTATATCCGTATGCTTATCCTTTTTATGACTTCAACATTTTTTCAATAGAAACACCGTATCCGCGTTCGGGATTGTTAACAAAAACATGGGTAACCGCACCAACAATTTTTCCATTCTGCAAAATGGGACTACCACTCATTCCTTGCACAATTCCGTTGGTAACCGAAAGCAACTCTTTATCCGTAATTTTAATTACAAAGTTCTTATTATCCTTATTGTTTCTATCAATTTTTACAATGGAAATGGAATATTCTTTTGGCTCTTCCCCATCTACAGTGGTGAATATGCTTGCTTCGCCCATGCGGACTTCTGCAATTCCTGCAACCGGAACGGTTTTTTGTGTAATGGAAAAGTTTTGGTCTAGTTTTCCAAAAATTCCGCATGCCGTATTTTGGATAATCTCCCCTTGCTTTTGCTCCTTGAAAAACAAACCGCGCAGTTCACCCGGTGCTCCTTTTTCCCCGCGTGTAACCCCAATAATGTTGCATTTGTAACTGTTTCCGCCCGAAATTTTCATAATTTTACCCGTTTCATCATAAACGGGATGTCCCAATGCGCCAAAATCCCCATCCTTTTTCACGTACGTAACCGTTCCGATTCCCGATACGCTATCGCGAATTAAAATACCCAAACGATAGGTTCCCGAAGAAAGATCTTTTGCCGGTTCTGCCGCTGCTTTTAACCGTTCTCCATCTCTTATAAAAGTCAACAAGGCAATTTTTCCCGTAAAATTTTGACAAGCATTTTCAAGATCTTCTGCACAAATAATGGGTTCCCCATCCAATTCTACAATTACATCTCCGCTTTTAAGCCCTGCTGCTTTAGCCGGGGAGCGCACACCGTTATCTGTAATCACATCAGAAAACCCTACAATTTGCACACCCTGCATATTTAGTACAAATCCTGCAGGGAACCCACCCAAATACACCTCTTCCTGTGCGAAAACCTTGCAAATAAAGCTTCCGCCAAAACAAAACCACGCCCCCAAAAAGATAAGGAGCGTGGTTATAAAACGCTTTTTTAGCTGCATAAAACTCTCCTTAACGGTAGCAGTATTTGCAAAATAGCGCACAATATGTGCATAAAATATGGTAATTTGTGGGTTTTGGGAAGGGTGTAATTCAATTCTATTCGTTTTTATTCCATGCTCACAATCCCTTTTTCTGTTTTTAACAGTTTGGCAACAATGCAGCAACCGGTGTGTACGGTAATTAGGGAGAAACCCACAATAAACACAACGCCTAATTGATATATATTGTCAATACAATTCATCTGCACACGGCGAATGTTGGAAACAAATTCTTATATCTATCCCCTACATATTTAGTCATAGTACGAAATTGTTGATAGTATAATACGCGTTTTGCTTTGAATAAAAATCAAATTTGTATTTTATGCTTACTATTTTTTACTATTTTTAGCCCTACATCTTGTATTATGTCAGGCATAATATAGAATATATTGTGTTTTATTGGTGTTTGCATATTATTATGCCTGAC
>JAZRTI010000021.1:0-7563 GCA_045651955.1 Christensenellaceae bacterium
TTTTGGTGTGGGCGTGATTACCGAAGCCAGTGAGCATTGTTTTGGTATGGGTAAAAACGAACGGGTTTACATCAACCCCTTTACGTATTGCAACGGCTGCCCGCGCTGCAAAGAAAGCGATTTTGCAAGCTGCCCGGATATTAAAGTTGCAGGAAAGGACTTCCCCGGCTTTTTGCGCGAATTTGGTGTATTCCCCGCTTCCCAACTTTACGTTTTGCCTGACAGTGTAGACGAAGCTTCCGCAGTTTTTATTGATTATATTGCGCTTGCCTTGCGCATCATTGACACGTTGGACATCAATAAAGGCGACCACGTTGCCGTTTTGGGCGGAAAAACCTTGGGCAATATTCTTTGCCAACTGATTATGTATTATCAAGGCGTACCGGTACTGATTGACAGCGACGAAGAAAACGTGGAAGCCTGCAAGCAACTTGGCGTTTATTACACTGCAGACGCAAACTATACCGCAATAAAACAAATTTCCGCAATTACTTCGGGCAGAATGGCTGATAAAGCGGTTTATACCTGCGACCCCGCGGTAGACCCCAAACTCACTTTCCAGTTGGTAGGACACGGCAGTAAAATTGCTTTTGCCGGATTTGACTTCGGACCTATCCGCCTAAACTTTAATACCGCCATGGAAAAACAGTTGATTGTTTATTCCTTAACTAACGGAATAGGCAACATTTCTTCCGCAATCAACCTGCTTGCAAACAACGCTGTAAACGTAAAAGACATTTTGAAGCGCAATGCGGAATTTTCTGCTGTCGGCGACGTTTTGGCCGACCAGGCAGCCAAAGTGGAAAAGGAAGAAAAAATCCTTCCCGTTGTTGTAAACTTGATGAATTAAAACTTATCAATACGCGCCCCAAACCCTTTGCGGTTTGGGGCGCGTTTCTTTTTTCCGTTACTTTGTAACGGAGTTTACAATTGACAGAGCCGTTTCATAGATATCCCCTGCCCCCAAGAATAAAACGGTGCTAACATTTTCAGGTAAGGAATTAAGATACTGTTTTATTTCTTTTTCGCCATGCAACAACGGTACGGAAAGATTATCCACCAACGCCCTTTCCCCTTCCAATCCATCCCCCGCCCTTGCCGCGTAGGTAGAACATAACGCCAGGTTAGGAATCCCTTTCAATACCCGGCAAAATTCCGAAAAAAGATATACGGTTCGCGTATAGGTGTGCGGCTGAAAAACAACCGCAATATCCCCTGCCGTGCTTTCCTGATAGGCGGCATACGTCGCTTGAATTTCGGTGGGGTGATGCGCGTAGTCTGCGTATATTTTTTTACCCGAAAACTCGCCAAGATACATACTGCGCCGTTCCACCCCCGAAAAGGCAGATACCTTTTTAAGAATTACCGAAAATGGAACAAATAACTGGCGCGCAGCGGCAATCACCGCAAGGGCGTTATACACGTTATGTTTTCCAATGACAGACAAACGCACTTCCCCGCGGAATTTACCCCGTTCGTAGCAATCAAAAGCGTATTTTCCCTTTTCCGAACGCAAACGGTCTGCGTAATAATCCGCACGTTTACAAAGCCCGTACGTAACAGTTGCCGGATATTCACACAAAAAGGGATCGTCTGCATTCACAACCGAAACGGTACCGCCATCCAAAAAACGGCGAAAGGCGTCCTTTAAGCAGTTGAAATTTGCATAGCAATCCATGTGGTCTTCTTCCACATTCAGGGCAACAGAAACGGTAGGCTGTAAAGATAAAAAACTTTGCCGGTATTCGCACGCTTCCGTTATACAAAGCGCCTCCCCCTCATAATACAGATTTCCAAATCCACCCCTTTGCGAAAACGGGGGATATTCGCCCCCCAAAAAGACCGTAGATGCGCTGCCGCGCAAAACTTCCCCAAGCATTGCGGTTGCCGTGGTTTTCCCATGCGAGCCGGCAATTGCAACCGAAGTTGGATAACGGCGTAAAATTTCCCCCAAAAATTCCGCGCGAGATAAAAGCAGGGATTGATTTCCGAGCATAGAAATTACTTCTTTTTTATCAAATGCGCCCGAATATACGGTTACTTCGGCAGATGGCAATTCTTGCACCTTATCCGTTACAAAAATACCGTATGCACGTAAGCGAGCAATTAAGTCCGTACTCAGCCGCGCATCGTAACCGCACACCTCCTTGCCCATGCGGCGCAAATAAACAGCAAGCGCGCTTACCCCAATTCCGCCAATCCCCAAAAAGCGATATGTATTTTTACTAAAAATTTCGTTATTTTTTTCCATATTACAATATATGAAAAGGGAAAATAATGCGTTCTAGTGAAAAATTATCAAAAAAAATGAAAAATTTAACAAAAAAGTATTGAAATTTGATTTCTTTTGTAGTAAAATATTCGTATCATAATTTGCAGGGGTGATAAACATGATGATTACCGACGTGCGGATTCGCATGGTCAAGAAAGAAGACAGCAAGTTAAAAGCTGTTGCTTCCATTACCATTGATGATTGTTTCGTAATCCACGACATCAAAATCATTGAAGGTACGGACGGCCCTTTTATTGCCATGCCCAACCGCAAAACCAGCGAAGGCGAATACAAGGATATTGCACACCCCATTGTAACGGACACGCGAGAAATGTTAGTTAACCGTATCCTTACCGCCTACAATGAAAAAACCGAAGCAGATTCCGCTGAATAACGGATTCGTAGACCTGCTTCCTTTTACCGCGTTACTATGACGAACTGAAACGGTTTTTATCGCTAAAAATACCGCCACCAAATCGGTGGCGGTATTTTTATGCTTTTTATTTCCCTTTATGGATGTGTAATAAATATTGAGGGATGCCCTTCTTTTTCGCCTCTATCCGGGGTGAAGGAATATCATCCTCCTCTTCCCCCATCACGGTTGCGGAAGGGGTGGGGCGAAATGCCGGCGCCTTAGGCTGTTCCGCATTGGAGGAAACAGGAGTAAACCGAACCTCTTTTACCTGCGGCTCGCTTTCTTTTTGTGCATAATCCGCACGGAAGGAAGCAGGTGTTTGGGGCGCAAAAGTTACATCGCCGTCGTTTAAGGAAAGGCGGGGGCGTTCATCATTTTGCATTTCTTCTTTTGCATTAAAGCCCGTTGCAATGATGGTAACCATTACGTCGTCCCCTAAACTTTCATCAATGCCCGCGCCAAAGATAATATTTGCGGAGTAATCTACCACCTCACGCACCAATTCAGCGGCCTCGTTCACTTCACCAATAGATAAGGATTTTCCGCCACGCACGTTCAAAATAACACCTTTTGCGCCTTCAATGGTCGTTTCCAAAAGGGGGCTGGCAACGGCGTTACGCACTGCCTCCAACACACGGCGTTCTCCGCGCGCCTTACCGATACCCATGTGTGCAAGCCCTTTATCCTTCATAATCGTTCGTACGTCTGCAAAGTCCAAATTAATTAAGGACGGGGTTACGATAAGTTCGGATACACCTTGAATACCCTGGCGCAAAATATCGTCTGCTATACGAAGGGCCTCCTCCATTGGGGTATTGCTGGGCACAACCTGCAACAATTTGTCGTTGGGAATAATTACCAGCGTATCCACATATTTTCTTAAATTTTCCAGCCCGACTTTCGTGTTTGCGGCACGAATACGGCCTTCAAATAAAAAGGGTTTTGTTACAACGGCAACCGTCATAATCCCCATTTCACGCGCCAGACGGGCAACCACAGGGGCGGCACCCGTACCCGTTCCGCCACCCATTCCGGCGGTAATAAACAGCAGATCCGTTTCCTGGATGGCTTCAATAATCCTTTCACGGCTTTCTTCTGCTGCCTTTTGTCCGATTTCGGGAATTGCACCCGCACCCAGACCGCGCGTAGATTCTTCCCCAATTTGTATTGTTGTTGGGGCTTTACTAATCAAAAGTGCTTGTTTATCCGTGTTTACCGCAATAAATTCCGCACTGGTGATTCCCGCATCAATCATACGGTTTACCGCGTTGTTTCCCGCACCGCCGATACCAATTACTTTAATACGGGCAACATTGGCGGAAGGCGTCATATAATTTTCAAACATAAAAAGTTATCTCCTGCCGAATAGTTTTTGAATAAAGCCAACGTTTTCGGTTTCTTCCTTACGCAAAGCGTAATTCAGCAACCCGAATTTAGAAGAATCCGTCGGTTTGTTTTCCGTGGGAGAATTGGGAACAATCCCATCCACCACACGGTTTAAGCGATTTGCAATATATTCCTTGCACCCACGCATGGGAAGAACACCCCCGCCTGTTACGTGCAAAGTGAGATTTTCAGGAAATTTCACTTCGCAACGGGATAAGCAATCTTCTATGGATTCACAAAGCGTATCCAAGTTGTTACGAACAATGTCGTTACATTTTTCTGCCGAAAAGGCGTATACCTCTTCCCCGTCTGCAAGTTCGTAAACGGCGGACGGCGCACTGCGGCTAATGCTGATTTTCCGCTTTAACGCTTCGGCTGCGGAATATCCAACACCCAAATAGCGGCATAAATCTGCAGTGATATGCCCACCGCCCATAGGAATTGATTTTTGATAAAGAACGCCATCTCCGCGCACAATTACCAAAGTAGAAGTCAAATGCCCTACGTCCAAAAGCATGGCAAAACGGTCGCGCTGCTCGGGTTCAAACAAGTACATACTTTCGGCAAGCGCGGCAGAAACAAACACCACGTCCTGCATACCCGCCTTATCCAGCATGGGGCGAACAATTCGCTCAAACGATACGTCTGCAAGCGAGTAAGAAATATATCCGCCCAGTTTTTCGCTGGTCAGCCCCACAGGGTTTACAATACGGCGGTTATCATCCAAAACAAAGTAAATCGCACTGCGGTTCACGATACGATATCGCTTGCTGTTTGTTTGATATGCCTCGTCATACAGTTCAGTAATTTCACGCTGCGTAATTTTCTTTTTTCTTTCGTAAGAAATGGTTTTTTCTTTCAAAATTACGGTTACAAATTCCCCGGGAATCCCTACATATAAACGGGTAAACGGCTCTTTGCAATCCGAACGTAAATCCTTGATAATTTTTTCAATCGCCTGTTCCAGTTCCTCGGGATCTAAAAATTCCCCTTCATAAAAACCTTCATAAGAAAATTCCCGCCTGCCTTTCACAACGAACGTGCGGTTCACACCCTGCTCCCCTACAATGGCGGAAAGTTTAGAAGAACCGAAATCCAGAATGGCCACCTGGCGCTTTTTCATACTGTTTACTCCTTTGTGGTTTCATGGCGAAATTTTCGCCTTTTTTGCGTAAAAAGAAAACATATACAAGTGTATATGTTTTCATTATACCGCAGATATTAAGATTTGTCAACGCCTAAAAAAGTTTTTCTTACCCGTTAAAAAGGGTTTTTAGCAAAAACAAGGGGATAAATTACGAATTTTGACGGTTTTATGCAGTCCACTGCACTTCAATTTTCCCATCCTTGTTTTCAAAAACAAGGAATTTTCCCGAAAGCTTTTGTGCGTCGCTGCCGGCAACAAACGCACTAAACAGATATTGTGCCTTTTCTGCCGTTCTTTGGGCGCAAGAATCCATTTGCAATACAGCGCCCGATTTCGTATTGATTTTCAAAGTTTGTTCTTCCACCACCACGTTACGAAGAAGTGCAGAAAGTTCTTTCCCATCAAAGCCCAAAGTATAAGCGGTTACCAGCGTTTGACGGATTTCCGTATAACCGTTTTGAGAAACGTAAACGGAACCGGGAACGTTGGTTGCAACGGGAAGTTCCGCATAAACCGCACCCGTAAAGCCGCCGAAAGCATCACTTTCCGCATTGCGGCCAAGAAAAACCCCTTCCTCATCAATAAAATCGTAGCCTTCGGTTGTTTTTACCGCAAATAAAACTTTGCGCTCACGCACTTGCACGATTACCTGATTGGGAAATTTTTTCACAATCCCCGTTACCTTAACAGACGGATATTCCGCAGCAAGCGTTTTTATCATGGACGTTTTGTTTAAGGCGATTATATTTTTTCCCAAGTACTTATTCAGCGCTTGGTCCACGCGTTCCGCTTGCACCGTTTCGGATACAGCCACCTGCACCGTAATATCCGAAACGCGAGTAGTAGCAAAGAACAGCGCAATTACCACGCAAACGCACAAGATAACGGATAAGATTTTTAAGAGTTTAATTTTCATGTTTTCACTCCGTTTTCCAAAAACCGGAAAGACAAATTCGTTTATTCCATCATGCGGGCAATGCCGCCCAAACCGCGTATTTTTTCCGCAAAGTTTTCATAGCCGCGGAACAGATGTTCCATACCCGCAATTTCGCTGTTTCCTTCTGCTTTCAATGCACCTACGGCAAGCCCTGCCGCCGCGCGCAAATCCTTGGCAAAAACATTGGCGCCATGCAATTCGGAAAAACGAACGAACGCGGTATTGCCGACAACACGGATATCCGCACCCATTTTGTTTAATTCCTGCGCACAGGAAAAACGGTTTTCAAAAAGGGTTTCGGTTACCGAACTTTCCCCTTCGCAACCCGTTAAAACGGGAAGGATTAAGGATTGCATATCCGTTGGGAATGCAGGGTACGGCCCCGTAACCACGGAAACACTTTTTTTGTAAGCCGCCGCACCGCTTATATATATTTTATCATTTTCGCAGTGTATTTTGCAAGCGGTTTGCGCGAAAAAATCTAAAACGGAAGAAAAATATAGGGGGTTTACGCCCAAAATGCAGCCTTCCCCACCCGTTGCGGCAATCGCAGCAAGGAAAGTTCCCCCTTCTATGCGGTCTTTTTGGGGTAAAAAATAAGTTCCGTTTAGTTTCTTCTTTCCGTAAACAGTCAGTTCCCCTGTTCCATCCCCATAAATCACCGCACCCATTTTTCTTAAAAAAGCGATTAAATCGCTAATTTCGGGTTCTTTTGCCGCATTCGTAATCACCGTTTCCCCATCCGCTTTTACCGCCGCGCACAGCAAGTTTACCGTTGCGCCCACACTGGGCATGCGCAAAAAAACCCGTGAACCCGTTAATTTTGTTGTGCTTACCGATATGTTTTCGGATTGCAGGAAAGAACAGTTCAAACGTTGAAAACCCTGTTCGTGCACGTCCAACGGGCGCGAACCGATATTACATCCGCCGGGTGCAGGCAAATTTGCATAACCGAACCGCCCCACCAACGCCCCAAGCAAAAATACGGAAGCGCGTAATTTTCCGCAGGCATCTTCACTGACCGTAGGAGTGATTTGCGTATAATCCACCGTAAGCGTTTTTCCCTGATATATTGTTTTTGCACCCATAGAGCGCAATATGCAAAGCATATGGTGAACGTCCGTAATATCCGGCACTTCATCAAACGTAACAATCCCTTCGGAAAGAACCCCGGCAGCAAGCAAGGGCAACATTGCATTTTTGGAAGTTTGCAAGCTGATTTCCCCCCGCAAAGGGATTCCACCCGTAATCACCAGTTTCGTCATAAAACTCCTATTATACCCGTTCCCCTTGCGCGGAAATGTTAAATAAAACCCCAAATTCCGCCATAAAAACAAAGATGGAAGTATTCCCACTACTGACAAGGGGCAACGGCAAACCCGTAGAAGTCGGAGGCCAAGCGGTCT
>JAZRTI010000022.1:0-1176 GCA_045651955.1 Christensenellaceae bacterium
GTGGATTTTGCCGTTCTTATCCCCGGGAAAGACGGAAAACAAACCCTTTTACCCATTGACAGTAAGTTCCCCCTAGAAGAATATCACCGCTTTTTGGATGCGGCGGATACCACCGACCTTGCCGCGCGTGAAAAGGCGGAAAAGGGGCTACTTACCCGCTTGAAAAACGAAGGGAAATCCATTGCGGAAAAATATATCGTCCTTCCGTACACCACCGATTTTGCGCTGATGTACTTGCCCAGCGAAGGCTTGTACGCGGAAGCCGCAAAGCATACCGACCTTACCGAATTTTTACTTTCTAAACGCGTAATGCTTGCAGGCCCCGGAACGCCTGCCGCCCTACTTACTTCGCTATCCGCAGGCTTCAAAAGTGTGGCGATTGAAAAGCGCAGCGCGGAACTTTGGCAGCTGCTTGCCGCCTTTAAGGAAGAATTTATGAAGTTTACGGATATTTTATCCCGCACGCAGAAAAAACTTACCGAAGCGCAAAATACCATTGCCCAAGCCGCTACCCGTACAAGGGTTATCGGCAAAAAACTTTCCTCCGTACAAGGCTTACCCGGTGGCGATCCCTTGGAATTAGAATCCCCCGAAGTAGAGCCCCTTACCTTGTTTGGCGAGGAATAACTTCGGCAAAAGCAACGTAGCGTTAAAGATAGAAACCCTTGCCTCCCCTTGTCAGGAGCCCGTTAGGGAATACCTGCCTGTCGCTGCGAATTTTACAACACTTGGGGTAGAAGGGGGACCGCTATGCGGTGGAAGGGTAGTTTGACAATCCCTCAGTCAATAAAATTGACAGCTCCCTTTACACAAGGGAGCCCTTTCTCTCCCTCTGCCCAAATTGCCGACAGCTCCCCCGTTAGATGGAGCCAAGAATAGGGATTTGGGATTCTATCCCTTCGCGTTGCTCCGTTTCAGAACGATATATTGGGGTGTCATCCCAAAGGGTACGCGATAGGATCGCAACCCTTATTACACGCGGTAAAAAATGGGTTCGTGCCCGGTGGCGCGGACGAAGGCTAATAAATCTTCGTACTTCATATATACCGAGCCCGTGTTATCGTTGGGGTGCATACATATGTACGCGTAGTTTTGCAAATCCGCGTCCAAAACAACGGGGATTTTCCCTTCGGTATCGTTCATACAGCACAGGGGGGAAACCGAGCCGGGGCGAAC
>JAZRTI010000023.1:0-5000 GCA_045651955.1 Christensenellaceae bacterium
AGCCAAGGGTTCGGAAAATCTTTGATTTTCTTTGCCGAGGCTCCACGCAGTGGAAACGGCAAGCCCCGGCTAGTATTTTATTCCTAAATATAGGACGGCATTTCGCCGTCCTTATTTTTATGTGCTCCTAACACGTACTCAAACCGCTTGGCGTAGCCAAGGGTTCGGAAAATCTATGATTTTCTTTGCCGAGGCTCCACGCAGTGGAAACGGCAAGCCCCGGCGGCAATAATGATATATTGCTATCCGCAATGTGATATACGGCAATACCGTATGATATACTTGCCTTTGGCACGTATGATATAATATCCGTTCGGAGCATATGCTTGGCATATATCATCCACCAACGGTGGATATCATATCGAAGATATATCACCCGTTTCAACAGGAACGGATATCATTGAAAGAGGCAAGCCCCGGATAGTATTCTATTTATAATCATCTCCCTTCTACCCTTGACACACTTCTTTTTTCCGTGTTATAATACATATTATAAAAAATGTTCAGGGGGAGCGTATGGCCACTTATTTATTTGATTTTGACGGAACTTTGGTGGATTCTATGCCCACCTATATCGCAGTAATGTTACGCGTTTTAGATGAAAACAACGTTTCCTATGGGGAAGATATCGTAAAAATTATTACCCCCCTTGGCTATAAGGGCACGGCGGAATATTACCAAAAACTGGGCGTTCCCTTATCTGTGGAAGAAATTATGGCGCGCTTTGATGCGTACGCGAAAAAGGAATACACCGAAAACGTCTTGGCAAAAAGCAGCGTAAGGGAAGTATTAACCCAAATGAAAGCGCGTGGGGATAGACTAAACGTGTTAACCGCCAGCCCACACAGTATGTTGGACCCATGCTTACGCCGCCTTGGTATGTACGAACTGTTTGATAACGTTTGGTCGTGTGATGATTTTAACACCACCAAAGCAGATCCTAAAATTTACGTAATGGCAGCCGAAAAAATAGGTGTGCCCGTAAAAGAAATCATCTTTTTAGATGATAATTTTAACGCGGTAAAAACTGCAAAAACGGCAGGCATGCGCGTATACGGTGTGCACGACGCGTCCTCCGAAGCCTATCGGGCGGAAATGCAAGGGATAACCGAACGTTACATTGAAAATTTTTCTCAACTTGTATAACGCGCTATGCGGCGCGCGCAGTATGCGCTACTTAAAGAACAGCACGGGGAATCTAATTGGATTTCCCGTTTTTTTTATAACTTTTTTCGTACGCGTGCATAATAACGTTTGACATTTTTTTTGCGTTGTAATATAATTCCTACAAGTAGGAAAAGTAGGAATTTTTTTTCGGGGCAACCCCCCGCCCTTCTTTTCGTAAAAAGGAGTAAAAAATGGCAGGTGGAAAACACGTTTTGGGCAAACAGTCCGAACGCTACATCTTCGGCACCGTAAAGGTGGGGGAAAAGGGACAAATTGTCATCCCGAAAGAGGCGCGCGAACTGTTTGGTATAGACCCTGGGGATACCTTGCTTGTTTTGGGAGATGCGCGTACGGGTGTGGTAATTTCCCGCCCCGAAGTAGTTAGCGGCGCGGCAAAGCAAGTGTTTCGTAATTTAGAAAAGGAGAAGGAAGATGGAAACGGAAATTTATAATCAGTTGGGGGTTTCTCCCCGCGTACTCGCTTACGGGGAAGAAATTTTGAAAGAACTTGCCCCCAGATTTCAGGAAATTGATAATATTGCGGAATATAACCAAGCAAAAGTGGTATACGGTATGCAAAAAAACCGCGTATCTTCCGCATGCTTTGTTCCCACCACGGGTTACGGGCATAACGACGTAGGCAGGGATACGTTAGAAGAAGTATACGCCACGGTATTCAAAACCGAAGCGGCTTTGGTTCGCCCCCAAATTACTTGCGGAACGCACGCCTTATATCTTGCGCTTGCGGCAAACCTTTTGCCCGGGGACGAATTGCTTTCCCCCGTGGGTAGACCCTACGATACGTTGGAAGAAGTAATCGGCGTTCGCCCCAGCCCCTGTTCCTTAATGGAAAGCGGCGTTACTTACCGTGAAGTAGAACTGTTGCCCGACGGCGGCTTTGATTACGAAAATATCGCGAAAGCACTTACCGAAAAAACCAAACTCGTTACCATTCAACGCTCTAAGGGGTATCGTATGCGCCCTTCCTATTCGGTAGAAGAAATCGGCAAACTAATTGCTTTTATCAAGGAAAGAAAGCCAAACGTAATTTGTATGGTGGATAACTGCTACGGGGAATTTGTGGAAAGAAGGGAACCTTCCGAAGTGGGCGCGGATATGATTGTAGGCTCGCTCATCAAAAACCCGGGTGGCGGTCTTGCCCCCGCAGGCGGTTATATCGCGGGTAGAAAGGATTTAATTGAACGCTGTGCGTACCGTTTAACTTCCCCCGGTTTAGGCTTAGAAGTAGGTGCGAACTTTGGGGTGGAAACGCAGTTCTATCAAGGCTTTTTCCTTGCACCTACCGTGGTTGCGGCATCCGTAAAAGCGGCAATCTTTGCGGCGGCAGCGTATGAAAAATTAGGCTTTAACGTACTGCCTGCTTCTTCTGAAACCCGCCACGATATTATTCAGTCCATTGAACTAAAAAGCGAAAAGGCAATGGTAGCATTCTGTAAAGGGATTCAATCCGCCGCACCCGTGGATAGTTTCGTAACCCCCATCCCGTATCCCATGGCAGGCTATGATGACGACGTAATTATGGCGGCAGGCGCCTTTGTGCAAGGTTCTTCCATTGAACTTTCTGCAGATGGCCCCGTGCGCGAACCCTACGCCATCTACTTCCAAGGCGGTTTAACCTTTGCACACGCCAAACTTGGGGTGATGCTTTCCTTGCAAAAAATGCTGGAAGAAGGCTTAATTACGTTGTAATTCGCCTTTTCTAAATAAAAAAGAAAAACAAGAGGAAAAACTTTAAGGAGAAAGAGAAAGATGTTTATTTTTTCATTACTTGCGCTTTTAGCGTGGAGTGGCTCGGATTTGTTTAGCAAAAAAGGCACGCGAGAAGAAGATAAGAACAGCCATTGGAAAGTGGTGTTCGGCGTGGGCTTAATTATGGGTATCCACTTTGTTATCACCCTAATCGGCGGCGTTATTATTGACGCGAACGGCGGCCCCGATACGCTACCCAAAATTGTATCCAGTTTATTCTACACGGATTTCAAACTGATGGATTTCGTGTACTACTTGCCCGTTGCGGCGCTTTATATCGGCGCAATGGTGCTTGGGTATATTGGGCTTCGTTATATTGAACTTTCCATTTCTTCCCCCATTTGCAACTGCTCGGGTTCGCTTGCGCTCCTTCTTTGCGCGCTCATCTTCGGTACGGACGAATTTGCGCTTTCCGTTCCCGCAATTATCGGCGTGGTGCTGGTAACCTTGGGTATTTTGGGCATGGGAATTGTAGATGGACGCGAAGATGAACAGTTAAAACTGCAACGCCGGGAAGCGTCTAACCGTAAGTACACCAAAAGCATTTTGGCGTTCCTTCTTCCCATCGCGTACCTGATTATTGATGCGCTTGGTACGGTAGGGGATGAAATGGTATTTGCAAAAACTCCCATCACGGATTACGCTGCAAACTCTGCATTTGAACTTACCTTCTTCCTGCTTGCAATTTTCGCTTTCATTTGGGTAAAATTTGTAAAGAAGGACCATTTGTTCGTGCGCGAAAACGGGGATTTATATCTTGGCGGCTTGTGCGAAACCATCGGTCAAGTATTCTATATGGCGGTTATGTTTGCGGAATACGCCGCAGGTATGGTTATTATTTCCGCATACTGTGTGCTTTCGCTTGTATGGAGCCGCATCTTCTTAAAAGAAAAACTTTCGCTGAATCACTATATCACTATCGTTGTAACCATTGTGGGTATTATGCTCCTTGCCGTTTACGGTGGCTAACGGGTCAATTATGAAAATTGCTGTTATCACGGGTGCATCTTCGGGGATTGGTAGGGAAGTGTTCCGCCAAATTCCGTCCACTATGGGTGTGGAAGAAGTGTGGGTTATTGCGCGCAGCCAGCAAAATTTACGCGCGCTGCAATCCGAAACCACACTTCCTGTCCGCGTACTGCCTATGGATTTATCCTTGCCTTCTTCTTGGGAAGAATACCGCAATCTTTTAGATGCGGAAAACCCCCAAGTGGTATTCCTTGCAAATTGCAGCGGATATGGAAAATTTGGCGGTGTGCAAGAAATTTCTTTGCCGGATGCGCTTGGCATGGTGGACTTAAACTGCGCTGCACTTACCGCTATTACCCTAAACACCCTGCCCTTTATGGGAAAAGGCGCAAAAATTATGCAAATTGCGTCCGTTGCCGCATTTCAGCCCATTCCGTATATTGCGGTTTACGGTGCAAGCAAGGCGTACGTGCTATCCTATTCGCGCGCGCTGAATAAGGAATTAAAACCCCGCGGCATTTCGGTTACTGCCGTTTGCCCGTTTTGGACAAAGACCGCCTTTTTTGACCGCGCGGTGAAAAAGGGGGGAAAGCGTCCCGTTGTGGTAAAATACGCCGCGATGTACGACCCCGTAAAAGTGGTGAAACGCGCCTACCGCGATATGCACAAGGGTAAGGATGTGTCAAAATACGGTGGAATTGCCCGCATGCAAGCATTTGCCTGCAAGTTGTTGCCGCACTCGCTGATTATGAAAGTTTGGATGCGCCAGCAAAAACTAAAAAAATACGAAGAAGAAAAATAAAAAATTTCCCTGCCGCAAGCATTGGTATAAAAAGTGCCGGTGGCAGGGGATTTTTATGTTTTCCTAATATAACGCGTGTAGCGCGCGTGCGCGAAGGAAGATAAGTTTTTATGAAAAAACAGAAAGGAAAATAAAACTTTATAAAAAAAATAAAAATTTTTCAAAAAAGTGTAAAAAAACGTTTGACAAACCTATTTGGTTATGTTAGAATACGTAGGCTCGCTTTTGAGGGAGCACCGCAACTGAGTTGTTGCGGAAGGTAGATTAAAAATCGAATAGAAGGAAATATCGT
>JAZRTI010000024.1:0-42708 GCA_045651955.1 Christensenellaceae bacterium
TACGTTCGTAGCAAAAGCATGCACCGCACGCGTTGAACCAGCCCAGCCGCGGGTTGCTTTTACGTCGTTAGCCACTCCACTGGGTTGAATTTCACCGGCTTCCGTGTTTGCACCGTTGTAAACGGGAGTTGCAAAATCTCCGTTAAGGATATAATTGCCTTGGGGAACAGTGAAATAAACGGGAACGAACACTACGTCTTCTTCACCCATCGTAAAGGTTCCGGTGTAAAGGGTTTCCGTTGCATCCCCTTGAATGTTCCATCCCTGGAATATAACAAAGGCGCCAAAATTCGGTTGCGTGGGCAGGGTTACAACGTCCCCGAAGAAATAGGATGCAGTAAAGTCCGTAATTTCTTCATCATCCGCATTCCAGAAAGTTACGGTATGTTTTGCATTGGAACTGGTTACGGTTACCTGTACGGTTTTGGTGTAAACCTTTTCGCCAGCAGACCAAATAACCTGAACTTCACATTCCGTGGGTTCGGTAAAGGTTAAAGCTTCTACAGGTTCCGCATCACCTACCTTATAAGATAAGGTTACACCGGGGATAGTAACAGCCTTGTCATAGGTTACAACGCCGTCAACGCCCTGTTCTGCTAAACCGTAACGCGCATCTTCTGCAGCAAACTGTGCAACTTCTTCATACGTGAAGTAAGTTTCTGCTTTTTGTTCGGTAGCAGGAACACTATCGGTAGGATAGCAGGAGAAATCATCAAAGATGATGGTACCGCCCGTGCTGTACAAACGAACAACAAAGTATGCATAATCGCTAGCAGCCGTAAACTGTAAGGAATACTTGGTGTATCCAGAAGTGCCGGCAGCAAACATTTCCTTATTTGCAAAAACAGCACCTTGAGCATTAGACAAATTGTCAACATTGAAATCCGAAGAATGAGCGATGCATGCGTTTACGGAAGTACCGTTAAAGCCGATCTTCTTCACATAGTACGTTAAGGTGTATTCAACACCGGGCTGTACCGCAAACTTGGTACCCCACCACATATTAGTACTGGTGGTGTTTGCGTCGCCAAGTTGTGCAACAAGCGCCTTAGAACCGTCATTCACGTAGTGGTTGTAACCTTCGGACAGGGACAGATAGTTGTGTACGCCCCAACCCCAAATTACACCTGCTTCATGTTCATACTCATTCTTGCCATCTTCCACAAAGGAAACGTCGTTTGCGAAATCGCCGTTTACCATAACTTCCGAAGTGCCTTTCTTCACAAGAACAGCAGTGAATACAAGGTTATCCGAAACCAAAACGGTTTCGCCGGGTGCATATTTAGTTTCGCCAATTACCCAACCGTAAAGCAGATAGGTTGCTTCGCCATACGCAATGTTATCCGTAGGCAGAGTTACATAACCGTTTTTGTAAACACCTTCAACAACAACGTCTTCTGCAAGATATTGTTCTTCCCCATTGCCTTCTTCATAAGCAGGATTTAAGAACTTATAAGTTACAGTAACAAGATCTGCGGGGTCAATTACGGAAACAACAACGGTTTTTTCATAATCCTTGTAACCTGCCGTGGTTGCTTTAATGGTAACATTCATTGCGCCAAGACCCAGTACAGGCAATTCAGAAGAGAATTCGCCGCCGTTTACAGAGTATTGGAAAGTTGCCGCGAAGGGCGCTTCCGTTTCTTCTCCGATCAACTGAATTACGGGAGCAACATAAGTTGCTTCGGTAGTACCGGGTTCAACAATGAGTTCGTCCGTAATATCCAGACGGCTTGCCATATCCGTAGTCCAGGTGGTCATTTCACCGGTTTCATAACCGGATGCGTTGTACGCACCAATTTCCATTGCAAAGAAGTTGTCGTACCAAATTGCACCGGTGTTGATACCGTGCATCTGCCAGAACCAGTAGAAGTCGCCAGTAGCAGTTGCTTCCCAAGTCCACTTAACAAGCGTCCAATCACGAACGCCGCCTTCGCTGACATATTCTTTTGCAGAGAAAGTTGCATTGCTGGAGTTCTTAATATCTACCGTAGTTTTACCATCGGAAGAAAGAATTTGTTTCATATTGTTAGAAGAACCAAAGCTGCCTGCAGCAGAGAAATCTTCTGTTCTAATATAGAAACCTAATTGATAAGTTACGCCACGTACGGCAGCAAACTTAACGCGAGCTTGTGCGTTTTTACCGGCACCGTTATCCTTGGGAGCAACCTTTAAGGATCCGGAACCATCAGCAAGGAAGGACTTGTTTGCGTCAATGGTAATTTGCGCACCGCCATCTACCCAGTTGATGAAATCCTGTGCATTTGCACCCGTTACAAATACGGGGTCGTACATAGTGTTGGTGTAAACGATAGTATCCCATACAGCATAGAAGGTTTTATCGGTTGCACCCATTTGTACTTCTTCGCCACGAGCGTAAAGTGCACCTTGTTCATCTTCCCAAGCTGCCAGCTTAAAGCCATCTTTTTCAGCTTCCAAGGGCAGATTTACAAGCATACCTTCATAATCGGTGATGGTTAATCCTTCATAATCGGAATCACCATCCTTGAACAGCAAGTGTTTCTGTCCAAATTCAGGCTTATTGTTTGCAAATACAACTTGAATATCCTTAACATAATCTTTCAAGCCGTCTATATGCGCAATAACACGTACTGCATAGGTTTTATAAGCAGTGGTGGGCAAAGGCAGAACCAGCGTTTCCACGATAGGTGCGGTGTCCAAACCGGTAACGTCATCAGCAAATGCATAGGTAAAGGTTACCCCTTCAATTGCGGGGGCGCCACCCAAACCGAGTTTAGCTGCATAGGTATAATCTTCACCGGATGCAACAGTATGCAGACCATCCGCATTTACCTGGTAATTGATATTACCAAATTGATTTGCATTCCAAACTACTTGACCTGCAACGACTTTATTTTCGGGTTCCAAACCTGTAACGTAGCAAGAAAGTTCGTCAATCCAGAAAGTGCCGGCACTCATAGCGTTCGTCTTCATATTGAAGCACATTACGGAATCGTTTTCAGCGTAGAAAGTAATGGAAGCCTTGGTCCATTCCATAGAGGAAAGACCGGTTAAATCGCAAACAAGTTCGCCCGGATTTTTGTCATTCGTTTCACCGTTTACGGTTTTGTTGTTCAAGTAGATATGACAGTCAGGACTGCTACCGTAGGTTAAATCTTCACCTGCCTTTAACATAACACTGAAGGTGTAGTAGTAACCTGCAGAAACGTTAAAGTCTACCCTAGCATAACCATTGTCAACGTCGGTAAACTTCAAAGAACCGGTACCATCATCATAATAAGAAGTGGTGGAATCCCAGGTAATCTTTGTGTTCCATTTATCATTAAACGTCCAACCGTGCCATACGCCGACTTCGGTTGCTTCATCATTCCCTGGCTGCACACGCAAATTGCCGTGGGCAAAGTCGCCGTTGTCAATGAAGTTGCTTCTGGGGGTTTCAGAACCGTATTCAACGTTATAGAACAGATTTAATTCGTTGGAGAACCCACTGTAAACGTTATTAAGCGCGGTAAGGGTTACTTTGTACTTGCCGCCGATCTTAAACACTTTATCCGAAGTAGTAGCAAGGTCGCCAATCGTAAAATTATCCGAAGCTTTAATCAGATAGTCGCCGCTCGCAAAGGAGAATACAACAATCTTGGTGGATGCAGTAATATCCGTGGGATCTAATTCTGCACCAAGACCTTCAACCTTCGTGTTGGACATAATCTTTAAGTTTTCGGGAACGGTTACCAAGTCGTGAACGTTAGCGGTAAGCATGTTCGCTTCCGAACCACCCATCGTTTCAAGATCCCAAATTTCATTGTCCAGCGTCATGAATACAGGGGTAGCCTGTTCTTGGGTTAACCCGGTAATAACCAATTTGAAGGTTTTTTCAGACGCCTTAAAGTTTTGGGTAGCGGAAACAGAAAGGGTAATCGTGTATTCACCCACATCAATTCTGCCATCGTTGCCGACAATCTGTTGGTCGCTGTTAACAACAACGTTCAATATCTTGTTAGACCCGTCAGCAGCGAAAGTTTGTACCTCTTCACCAATCCATTCAGGATCCGCTTGCGTAATTTCTAAAACAGGTTCTACTGTTACCTCGTCAAAATCACGGTGGGAAACATAGTAAACATAGTCATAGAAACCTGCGTTAATCGGGTCTTCAGAGGGGGGGTCAAAATCCCAAGTAAAGCCAACGCCCAAAGGCAGTTTAACTTCGTATTCATGAATTTCGCCGTCGTACGTAACAGATTGATTTTGGAATACCTCTTGAACGTACGCCTCAAATTCATCTTGCGTGGTAGGCAGGGGGCGTGCCGACGGTTGTACGGACGGAGTTACCGGCGTAGAAACCGAAGGGGTAGGCGTCCCTGTCGGGGTGGTGGTAGGCGTCGTGGTAACGGTAGGCGTCGTAGTCGTAGTAGGCGCTACAGACGTACCCGAAGAAGGAGTTACCGAAGGTTTAGCCGAAACAGATGCACTTACAGAGGGTGCACCGGTAGAAGGCGAAACCGAAGTACCTACACTAACGCTTGCTGAAGGCGTAGGCGTAGGCTTGGGATCCTTCTTGCACGAGCCACAAGCGGTTGCCACAACGCAAAGCGTTACCGTTAAGATAAGCGTAAGCGCGGTTAACAATGCTTTTCTCATACAAAAACCTCTCCTTTTTTTCTCGCTTATGCGAGTTATTTTTTTATTTGCTTACCGCAATAATCCGCGGTGTTGCCAAATTGAAAACTATACAGTTCTTTCACGCAGTACACGCGCGGAAAGAATGGGCGAAATAACCGTAGTTTACGCATTTTAGAAATAAAAAATGCCAAACTTTTCCTAAAAAGGGCATAATAAGCCCAAAGTACGCCTTTTATAGTTGTAACTATTCTATCATAAAATTTGAAACGTGTCAACACTAACAACGAAATATTTTTACATTATTTTTCTTTTTTAGCCGAAATCCCCTTTTTGTTGATAAAATTACCCCCTTCCCTTTTGGAAGAGTTGCTATAATTTACCATAAACAGAACAACAAAAAAGCGGGCAAACGACATCTTTCGTTTGCCCGCTTTCGCGTTTTATTCAGTTACGGTACTAAATGACCGCCCTACTTTTATTTGGCATTAGGAACACCGTTGAACGTTGATGCTTCAATAACGAAGAAGTTATCTATCCAAAGTGTACCGCCCACAACACCGTTTGCCTTTAAGTATACGGTGTATACGCCCGTAGTGGGTGCGATCCATTCTCTTGAACCACCGCCTTGGTCTGCGGGTTTATTGCCTTTAAATTCGGGGACATACCAATCGTTATTGTTAGGTCTCCACGTTAAGTTCAAGTTCGTCTTATACAGATTTTCGTTATCACCGTTTACAGCAACACTCTTCGGTGCGATAAGCGTACCCGAGTCAAAGCCATCGATGGTAGTGAAGTTTTCACCCTTGGTTGCACAGCTGATGTAGTACGTTTTACCTGCTTCTGCATAGAAATCAAACTTGGCTACTTGTAAGCTATGGCTCGTATCCGTTCCATTATATGGTACACCAGTAAATGTCAACTTCAAAGATCCCGTACCATCATCATAACTGGTGGTAGAATCATAGGATGCAAATTTTGCCGTATTCCAAGCCAAGACTCCGCTGATATCGCTATTTACAAGCGTAGCATCGCCAATAACATAGTTGCTATCAATACCTTTTACACGGATATCAATTTGGTCTACATAGAAAGTACCGCCCGTTAAGCCGTAAAGTTTCAACACAAACGCAAACTCGGTATTTCCTTCCACATTAAACGTATAGGTTACATTTTTCCATTCGGAGTTAGAACCAACCGATTCCGAGAAGATGTCGTACTGACTAAGGTTATCCGCAGGTTTTTCAGCTGCCTTAAACTCTGCCACTTTATCAATCAAAGCAATGCTAGCATTTACACCACTCGGGATCCAAGTTGCATCCGAGGAGGTTTTGTATCTTACGCTAAACGTGTACGTTAAACCGCCTTGCAACGTACCAAGGTCTCTACCGTACCAGCCGTTGGATTTTCCACTTTCTACAGAACCACCAGTTATCGCTAAAGCGCCCGTTCCGTCATCCGTCATATAGTTTTCATCTTTGGAAACGGCAAAACTTACGTGTCCTCTCCATCCGTCGTACCAATCTGCGGTATCATCCGTAGCGAAATCGCCGTTAGCAACCCAGTTGCCCTTATTAATGTTCAGCGTTTTCGCTGCAAAATACAAGTTCAGTTCGTTAGTGTATCCGTCGTAAACATTGTTCGTAATACGGAAAGTTACAGTATAGTTTCCGGGAGCACTCCATACTTTGGTGTTGGGAAGATCCGCAACTGAAATATTATCCGATACGTTGATCAAGTAATCACCGTTACTTTCAGAGAATACAATTACTTTAACCTGGTCCGTAATTTCGGTTTTGGAGACATTAACGCCACTGACTTCCTGTGCAATATTGTATGCTTTTACAAGACCGCTTAAATCAATGTAATCCATCATATTTACCGAAATACGGTTGTTTTTAGAACCGCCGGGCAAATTTTCATCATATGCTGCTCCGGACAAATTAGTAAATACGGGGGTTGCCTGTGCATCCGTAAGCCCAACAATACGCAAGGTAAAGGTCTTTTCGCTTGCCTTATAGTTTTCCGTTTCAGCAACACGTAAGGTTACTTGATGTTCACCAATTTCGGAATAAATGTCGTTTCCTACAATCGTTTGTTCAGCATTGTTAACGGAAACATCCAACTTTAAGGTACCAACACCCTTTTCTTTGGTTTGTTCCGTATCTCCTTCCCAAACAGGCGTTGCCTTTTCAATTACAAAGGTGATTTCAATTTGAACATCCGTAAATTCCCCGTAAGATGCATAAATGAAATACGGATATTCGCCCGATTCGGAATATTCGTCCAACGCATCCCATTCCCAATCAATTTGGGGATCCCAAAGGGGGTCTTCGGGTTTTTGCAAATCGCCATTGTATACCACAACGTTTTCGGGCAAATGGCTTTCGCAATATTCAATCAACTCTTCTTCGGAAGCGAATAGAGGTTTCGCACTGGGTTGAACAGAGATTGAAGGCGTAGGCGTGGGTTGCACAGTGGAAGAAACGCTGGGCTTTACCGTTGCGCTAGTAGTAGGTTTCACCGTTGCACTGGTAGTAGGTTTCACCGTTGCGCTAGTAGTGGGCTTAACCGTTGCAGTAGGCTTAACCGTTGCAGTGGGCTTAACCGTTGCAGTGGGTTTTGCCGATGCAGTAGGCTTAACCGTTGCAGTGGGTTTTGCCGACGTAGTAGGTTTAACAGATTGAGAAATGCTGGGCTTGGTAGTCGCAGGCGCATTATCGTTGGGCGTGAACCCGTGGGAAGTAAACGCACCAACAGCTAATACCAATGCCACAACCAGACCGATAGATAAGATCTTTTTAGCCATTTTCATTCTCCCTAAATTATTATTTCTTTTGAATTTCTTTACCGCTGTTTACGAAGTTTTACAAAAACGCCGTTTAAGCGACAAAATACTCCAAATACTAAATTATTATATCATATAAAAAATTTTATGTCAACAATGACTGTGTAATTTTTTTTCTAAAAAAGTTAGGTTTTATCTGTTTTTTTGCGAATTGTAAAATTTTTTCTGTTTTGAACATAAACAAACAAGTATTTTTCACTACATTTTTGTTTGTTTTTTGCACTTTATATATTTTAGGATATTCTTTTACAATGTAAAAATACGTAGCATTTTTTTAATTTTTTAGGTTTTTCGCAACGAATTATCGCGAAAAAAACGACAGGGAAATAAACTACCCTGTCGCTGTAAATTTGTATTTAGTTTTTGTATTTAGTTTCTGATTTCGCCTTTTAGGATATAAGGCAAAGCATCCATTAAATCGGTAGCACGAGAAGAACATAGCGGAGCAACGCCACTTTGATCAATATTCCCGGTTGTAAGCCCGATTACGTTATATCCGGCAAGTTTCAAAGCCAAAACACCTGCGGAAGAATCTTCAATCCCCACCACTTTGGAAGGATCGGTTGCGTTTAAGCCAATCCGTGCAAGTTCAAAGAAAAGCCAAGGATGGGGCTTTGCGCAAACTTCGCCAAGGGTACCTACCCTACCGCTTTTTTGAAATCCTGCATTGATAATCCCGTCATAATATTTTTCGGGTGCTCCCATATTGAGTTTACGGAAAGCCGAAACAATTTCAGGCATTGCTTTATAGTCCAGACCACTGGTAACCAAGCCGATTTTAATTCCGTTTGCCTTCACTTCACTTAAAAATTCTTTTAAGTGGGGGGCGGGCGTAAACGCATCTACATTTCCGCGCCCTTCCATAATTTCACTCATTTCAAACTTTGTAATTGCGTGATAGTGCTCCATCGCTTCTGCCAGCGATTTGCCTTGTGCATATTTATTGATGCAATATTGCAAATGGTCCGCAGTAGTATGCCCACTAACAAAAGGTACGTCCGCATCTTCCAAAGAAAATTTGGGGTCCCCCAGCAATTTAACCACGGTTTGCTGAATAATATAAATCCAAAATTCTTCGCTGGTAACGGTTGTTCCGTCCAAATCCATTAAAAGAACTTCTGCCTTAGGCTGAAATTCCACTTCCTTATACGGATAAATTACCGGCAATCCCAATTCGCTTTTTACATAGCAAAAAACGTGGTCGCCGTAATCAATAAATTCGGTTTTTCCATCCTTGGGCACGTAAATTCCACGTACACCGTTTTCTCCTTTTTTGAAAAAACCTTCTCCGCCAACCAAACGCTCCTGCATTTTTCTAAAATCACTCATTTTATTTTCTCCTAATATTTACCGAAAGTTTTAAGGTTCCCGATAGAACACCGAAACAGAATTGCGTTTCACTGTGTGATGAGTTGCCGTTTCACCGCTAATCCATTCTTTTACCGGATGCTTAAATTCCACACCAAAGGGGGCATCTCCGCCGTTCAGTGCAACAACAACTGCACTGTCCCCTTCCGTTCTTGCAAAAACGTATACCCCGTGCGTTTCCTTTATGGGCACGTACTCCCCTGTTTTGAACAACGGAATTTCCCTACGGATATGGGCTAACGTACGGTAATACGCCAAAAGTTCTTCATCCCCTTGCCCATTTTTAGGGAAGCATCTTCGGTTAAACGGGTCTTCGTACCCTTCCATACCGATTTCATCTCCGTAATAGATACAGGGTATTCCGGGAAGGAAAAATTGTAGAGCAGCCGCAATTTTTTCGCGCGAGCGCGCCAAGTTGCGCCGCTCTTCTTTCATTTTATAATCTGCGCGTACGGATTTGCATTGAATACAAACACCCGAAAGTTCAGTAAGAACACGGTTCGTATCGTGCGTAGACAGGCTGTTCATCAACACATCCAGCACGCATTTGGGATAGCGGTCAACCAACTTGCGCATTACGTGATAAACGTGCGCAAAATCTCCCTCCCTGGCAGTTTTCAAAATCGCATTTTTTAAGGGATAGTTCATAACGCTGTCCAATTCTGCCCCTTGCAGATAGGCACGGCGCACATTATAGGCAATTTTTTCATCTGCCTCTTCCCAAACTTCCCCAATCAGCAGCGCTTGTCCGTCTTCTTTTTTAACCCTGTCGCGTATTACGCGAATAAAAGAATCCGAAAGTTCATCGGCTACGTCCAATCGCCAGCCGTCAACTCCCAACCGTTGCCATTTAGCCAAAATCCCGCTTTCCCCCGCAATATATTCGCGGAAACTTTCACGGTTATCATTTACGGCAGGAAGAATATCAATCCCCCACCATGATTCGTATTTATCCGGATACGCCATAAAATCGTACCAATCGTAATAGGGGGATTTTTTGCTTTGGTAAGCCCCTAAAGATTCGTGCGTTCCGTACTTGTTAAAATAGATACTATCGTCGCCCGTATGATTAAACACACCGTCCAAAATGACCGAAATTCCACAGTTTTTACATTCGGACAAAAAGCACTCAAATTCCTGCTCTGTACCAAACACGCCGTCAATTCGTGAATAATCGCACGTATCGTAGCGGTGATTGCTTGCCGCCTTAAAAATGGGATTTAAGTATATTGAAGTAACACCTAAGGACTGCAAATATTTCAGTTTACGGGAAATGCCTTGGATATTTCCGCCAAAAAAGTCGTTGTTTAACACTTTTCCGTTAATGGGAAGATAGGTTGGCGTTCCGCCCCAATCATCACGAAGGATTTTTTTATCATCTACCGCAACCTCCCCATCCCGCGCAAAACGGTCGGGGAAAATTTGGTACATAATTCCACCCTTCCACTTATCAGGCGTAGAAAAATCAGGCAAATGAACGGTAAGCAAAAATTCCCTACCGCCCATTCTTGCGCCGTAAGTAGAATCATCCAGGCCGTAAAAACGGGAATCCGCCTTAAAGGAATAGAAAAATAATCCCGTTTCCTTAGGGGTAACCGTAACGGTAAAGCCGCCTTCGGTGCGCTCCATCGCATATTCGGTTGAAAAGTCCGCGCCGTCCTGTCGCATTAAAAGTACACATTCGCGCGCATCCGATTGCACGCAAAAGCGAACGGGCGTGCCTTGCGGCACGGCGCCCGTTATACTTTTATGCTGTTTCAGTAGCGGAAAATACCGCAAGTATGGCATGCCTTATTTCTTCCACTCCCCATTCAACGGTTTTAAGTTCCAAATATTCTTTGCGTAATCATCAATACTGCGGTCTGCAGCAAAAACACCTGCATTGGCAATGTTGTGCAGAGATTTCTTAGCCCAAAGCATGCGATCTGCATACTGGGTGGAAACTGCTTTTTGCGCTTCACAGTAAGCACTGAAGTCTGCCAAACACATATACGGGTCTGCAACAGGTGCCGCCATAAGCAAATAGTTTGCAATATCGTGGAAAGATTCCCCGTTAAAACCAACCGAAAGGGATTCTACCGCGCGCTTTAAGCGAGCGTTATCGTAATAGAAGGTACTTGCGGAATAACCGTTGCGCCACAATTCGGAAACTTCTTCCGCAGTCAAACCGAAAATAAAGATATTGTCATTACCAACTGCTTCTTTAATTTCTACGTTTGCCCCGTCCAACGTACCCAAAGTCAGTGCGCCGTTAATCATAAACTTCATATTACCCGTACCGCTGGCTTCCTTACCTGCTTGCGAAATCTGTTCGCTGACTTCGGATGCGGGCATCAGTTTTTCCGCCATGGTAACGCAGTAGTCTTCCATATAAACAACATTCAGTTTTTCATGAATTTTGGGATTCTTTTTGATTTCTTCGGATAAGCAGCAAAGAAGTTTAATAATACGCTTTGCCATAAAATATCCTGCAGCCGCTTTTGCACCGAAAATATACGTTTTGGGCGTGATGGGCAAATCGGGATTATCTTTCAAATCGTTATAAATGGAAATGATGTGAAGTGCGTTCAGCAGCTGACGCTTATATTCGTGCATACGCTTTGCTTGCACGTCAAATATGGTGTTGGGGTTGATACCCTTAATACCCTTTTGCTTTAACGCGTAGTTTGCAAAATCCACCTTATTTTGGTCCTTAATCTTATTCAAGCGTTCCAAAACTTGTTTATCGTTTGCAAAATCGTTAAATTTCGTCAATTCCTTAGCGTTTAAGTACCAACCGTGCCCTATGGTTTCATCCAACAAGGAAGAAAGACGGGGGTTGGACTGATATAACCATCTTCTATGCGCAATCCCGTTGGTAACGTTGGTAAAACGTTCGGGATATACGTCGTGGAAATCCTTGAAAATGCTCTTTTTGATAATATCCGAGTGTAATGCGGAAACGCCGTTTACCGAATGAGAACCAACTACCGACAGGTTTGCCATACGGATAATGCCGTGCGAGAAAATACTCATACGTTCAATCTTATCCCAGTCGCCGGGGTGTTTATCCCAAATTTCCGCGCAGAAACGTTGGTTAATTTCCTTCAAAATGGTATAAATACGGGGCAATCTGCGTTCAATTAAGTCTTCACTCCAAGTTTCAAGCGCTTCACTCATAACCGTATGGTTGGTATATGCAACCGTACGCGTAACGATATCCCATGCCTTTTCCCAAGTGTAGCCGTTTTCATCCATTAAAAGACGCATCATTTCGGGAATGCAAAGCGCGGGGTGCGTATCGTTAATATGAATTGCCGCCATATCGGGCAAAGAATCCAAGCTGCCGTAACGGTGTTTATGGTCCGCAAAAATGTTTTGAATAGATGCGGAAACCAGGAAGTACTGTTGCTTTAAGCGCAAAGACTTCCCTTCGGAGTGGTTATCCGAAGGATAAAGAACCTTAGAAAGCAATTCTGCTTCGTTATCTTGCTGCATTGCACGCATATAATCCCCTTCAGAAAAGGATTTCATATCAAAGTGCTGCAAGTTTTTCGCTTTCCACAAACGAAGAACGGAAACGGCTTTGCTGTCTGCCCCGGAAACCATCATATCGTAAGCAACAGCTTCCACTTCTTTGCAGTCTACCTGCTTAATTTTTAAGCCACCGTCCGTCCATTCTTCCATAACTTTGCCGTCAAAGCGAACAACAAAGCTTTTATCTTGGCGTTGGGTCAGCCAAACTTCCCCACCGGGAAGCCATACGTCGGGAAGTTCGGTTTGCCAGCCATCTACGATTTTTTGCTTAAACAAGCCGTAATCGTAGCGGATAGAATACCCCATTGCGGGATAGTTGCCCGAAGCAAGTGCGTCCATAAAGCAGGCTGCCAATCTACCCAAACCGCCGTTACCAAGTCCGGCATCGGGTTCCATGGTGTACAAATCTTCCAAAGAAATTCCGCAATCTTTTAACGCACCTTCAAACGCTTTTTTAACATCTAAGTTGTTTACGCTGTTTTTCAAGGAACGTCCCATTAAGAATTCCATGCAAAGATAGTAAACGCGTTTTGCACGCTTACTTTTCATTTCCTGATGGAAGCGTTCGCGTTTTTCCAGCATCATATCGCGGATACTCATAACAACTGCTTTATACAGTTGTTCTTTACTTGCTTCTTCAGGGGAAACACCGAAATAGCGGGAAAGTTTCCCCGCAATCATCTGTTTCGCTTCGGTTTTAGTAAAAGTTTGTTTCATAAATCCTCCATAAGTAAACCCTACGCGGCGTTTGCCGCGTAGGTAAAATTTCAAGTTTCAGTTTTACAGTAACGAACGGTACAATTCCGCGTACGTTGTTGCAGATCTACCCCAGGAAAAATCCGAATTCATTGCCGCGGTTCTGTGTTCGCGGAAAAGTTCGGGGTTTTCCATATAATCGTGTACAGCCATCTTGATCACGTACAGCATATCGTGTGCATTGTAGCGCGCAAAGGTGTAGCCGTTTCCGCCCCTTTCGGTAAAGGGTTGAATACTATCGTATAACCCACCCGTTTCACGAACGATAGGTACTGCACCGTATCGGCAGGCAATCATTTGGGAAAGACCGCAAGGTTCGCTTTTAGACGGCATTAAGTACAAGTCGGATGCAGAATAAATTTTGCGTGCCATATCCTGATTAAAAGCGGTAATAGCAACCATTTTCCCCGGATATTTTGCAGCAAGGTCGGTAAAAAACGCTTCATATTCACGTTCGCCCGTGCCCAGCAATACAAATTGCAAATCTTCCTGCATAATTTCTTCGGCAACACACTTAATCAGGTCAATCCCCTTATGTGCTGCAAGACGGGTAATTAAACCAATCATAGGGACGTTTTTCACGGGCAAATTCAGCATTTTTTGCAATTCTGCTTTGCAAGTCGCTTTATTTTCCTGCGAAGAAACGGAATAATTAGCAAACAGGGACGGATCTGTTTCGGGGTTATAGGATACCACGTTGATTCCGTTCAGAATGCCCGAAAGTTTATGGGTGTTCTCCTTTACGATATGCTCTAACCCATGGGCAAAGTACCTGTCGCAAATTTCATTAGCATAGGTGGGGCTTACGGTGGAAACACGGTCCGCCGTAACGATAGCACCCTTCATAAGGTTAATACATCCGTCATAATCCAGCATTTCGGTATACGAACGGTCAATGCCGAACACGTCTTCCATGATAGAATCGTCGTATTTCCCTTGGTATTCAATATTATGGATGGTAAATACCGTTTTGATATTACCAAATTCGGGACGCGCCCCATAGTTGGTTTTCAAATATACCGGGCAAAGTGCCGTTTGCCAATCGTTGCAATGCAAAACGTCCGGAATAAAATCCAAATGCGGCATCATTTCCAAAATTGCTTTTGCAAAGAACGCAAAGCGTTCTCCGTCATCATAATAACCGTAAAAACCGCCGCGTTTGAAATAGTATTCATTGTCAATGAAGTAATACACAACCCCATCTTTTACGGCTTTGAAAATACCGCAGTAAAGATTACGCCAGGAAAGGGGCACGTTGAAACTTTCCACGAAAGTCAACGTTTCGCGCAGTTCACTTTTCATCCCTTGATACAACGGGCAAACAACGCGAACGTCATATTCCCCTTGCGCCTGCAATGCAATGGGAAGAGATCCGATTACGTCTGCAAGGCCACCCGTTTGAAAAAAGGGTGCACATTCGGACGCAGCAATTAAAATGCGCTTTTTAGAAGTAATCGTCATTTCGGAAAGAATAGATGTTTCTTCCTTTTTTGCGGTTTTGGCTTTCGTAGTAGAGGTCTTTCTACCCTTTTTTACTTCCTGTGCCATAAAATCTTCTCCTTACGCTCTGGAATTTTTCGCGATATAGAAAGGATGTTCGGTGCTGCCCGAAAGAACACTTTTTTCACGAATTAAAACGTTTTTATCCGCAATAATGCAGTTCACCGTTGCGTTTTCCAAAACTTGGGTATCCTGCATTAAAATTGCGTTGGTAATTACTGCACCACGGCCAACTTTAACACCGCGGAACAAAATACTGTTATGCACTTCCCCTTCAATCACACAACCATCTGCAATTAAAGAATTTTCCACCACTGCGGCGTTGCCGTACTTGGTGGGCGCGCTATCACGTACTTTCGTATAAACAGCGTTTTCAATAAACAATTCATCACGTACTTTTTCATCCAAAAGTTGCATGCTTGAATTGTAATAAGTAAGCATAGAATCCATGGTTGCGATATAGCCGTCAAAACGATATCCGAACAAGCGAAGGCTACGCATGGAATCGGTCATAACCTGTAAGAAATGGTGATGTCCGTGAGAAATTGCATCCGTAATCAAATTGATAAGGAAATTTCTTTTCATAACGAACACGTTTACCAAATAATTACGTTCCTTACCCGAAACAGTCTTATCTTCGGAAACGATTTCAGTAATTCTGCCATCTTTATCGGTAACAACGAAAGCGTTTTTGGAATCATCATCCACTACACTGTGGTAAACCATAGTTACGTCTGCCCCATTTTGTGCATGGAATGCAATCACTTTGTTATAATCCATTGCATATACGCAATCGCAGTCGGTTAAAACCACGTATTCTTCGTAAGAATGGCTTAAGAAACCAACAATACCTTTCAACGCTTCTAAGCGGGTTTGATACAAAGAACCGCTTTCCTTAGAAAAGAAGGGGGGCAACAATACCAAACCACCGTTCTTTCTTGCTAAATCCCAATCCTTACCGCTGCCCACGTGGTCCATTAAGGATTGATAATTGTTTTTGGTAATAACCCCTACCTTGGAAATTTGCGAATTAACCATAGAGGACAGGGGGAAATCTATCAAACGGTAACGCCCCCCAAAAGGAATACTTCCCATGGTTCTTTTTGCGGTAAGTTCGGGCACATTATCATCATGAATATTAGAAAAAATAATACCGAGAGCAGACATTGCTTTATTCCTCCTTTAATGCATACGCATCTACAACTTCACCGGCAGCAACTGTTCCGTTTGCGGGAATTTGACTATCCCTGCCAACCACTGCAATTTTGCCATCTTCATTTGCAGAACCAACGGTAGCACCACTGCCCACAGTTACGTTTTCATCCAAAATGGAATACGTAACGGTTGCGTTTTCCTTAATCACAGTGCCGCTCATAATAACGCTTGCTTTTACAACCGCACCTTTTTCCACAATAACATCACTGCCCAAAATAGAATCTTCCACAACGCCTTCAATTCTACTGCCGGCAATCACGATACTGTTGGTAACTTTCCCTTCTTTTCCAACGAAATGCGGAGGAGAAATGGGGTTTCTGGAATGTATTTTCCAATTCGTACGGGAAAGATCGTACGCAGGTTCATCTCCCAGCAAGTCGTTGTTTGCCTGCCACAGGGATTGGATGGTTCCCACGTCCTTCCAGTAACCGGAGAAACGATATGCAACCATTTTTTCACCCGCATTTAACATGTTGGGGATTACGTTTTTACCAAAGTCCTTAGAAGATGCGGGGTCGCGGTTATCTTCCTCCAAATACTTATACATTTTTTCCGCTTTGAAAATGTAAATACCCATGGAAGCCAAATTACTTTTGGGCTTTGCGGGCTTTTCTTCAAATTCGTAAATAGAATCATCCGCATTCACGTTCAAAATACCGAAACGGGAGGCTTCCTTAATATCTACTTCGTACGCAGCAATACAGCAATCCGCCCCCGTTTTGATGGTGTGCTGTAACATTGCGTCATAATCCATACTGTAAATATGATCCCCCGAAAGGATTAAAACGTATTCGGGTTGGAACTGACGGATGAAATGCAGGTTTTGATAAATCGCATTTGCCGTACCCAGATACCACTTGGAACCTTCCTTTGCTTGATAGGGAGATAAGATATGTACCCCACCAAAGGAGCGGTCCAAATCCCAAGGCTGACCGTTACCGATATAATCGTTCAAAATCAGGGGTTGATACTGCGTCAAAACACCCACCGTGTCAATGCCTGAATTTACGCAGTTGGACAGCGTAAAGTCAATAATACGGTACTTACCGCCGAAGGAAACTGCAGGTTTTGCAATTTTCGTGGTAAGGGCGTAAAGACGGCTGCCTTGTCCACCCGCAAGCAACATTGCAATACATTTTTTCTTTCTAATCATATTTTCACTCCTTTCAGGATTTCTTTTTTTCCAAAACTTTATGAAAACCGTACGTGCAAAGATTGCCACATAAAAATAAGATACGACGGACTTATAGTATAAAAAATATACTTAATAGTATTATATAACATTTATTCAAACTTTTCAAGGGCAAAAAGGCATTTTATAAAAATTTTTTGTAAAAATTCTAAAATTTTCCGAATTTTATGATTTTATAAAAAAAGGAAGGCTTTTTTAGCCTTCCCCACCAAATTTTAATAGTTTTCTTTTCGGATTTCAAAAAAGCTTTTTGGGTGCGCACAAACGGGACAAAGTTCCGGAGCTTTCGTACCCATAACCAAATGCCCGCAGTTTCTGCATTCCCAAACCTTAATTTCAGACTTTTCAAATACAGATGCGGTTTCCACGTTTTTCAAAAGCGCGCGATAACGTTCTTCGTGCGTCTTTTCAATTTTTGCAACCGCCGCAAAACGTGCGGCAAGTTCTGTAAACCCTTCTTCCGCCGCTTCCTTAGCAAAACGGTCGTACATATCCGTCCATTCGTAATTTTCACCTTCCGCCGCGGCCAAAAGATTTTCCGGAGTAGAACCGATACCCGAAAGCGCCTTAAACCAAAGTTTTGCGTGTTCCTTTTCGTTTTCTGCCGTTTTTAAGAAAATTTCGGCAATCTGTTCATACCCTTCTTTTTTAGCAACGCTTGCAAAGTAGGTATACTTATTGCGTGCCTGAGACTCCCCGGCAAATGCTTCGTGCAAATTTTTTTCCGTTTTGCTTCCTTTCAGTTCCATAATTTTTCCTCCTTATATTCTTTTCCGCA
Source organism: Christensenellaceae bacterium (assembly GCA_045651955.1). GTDB lineage: Bacteria > Bacillota > Clostridia > Christensenellales > Borkfalkiaceae > SIG402. The sequence continues at coordinate 17,773 of JAZRTI010000024.1, forward strand.
AATCAGCGGAAAATTTTTTCTTTTTTGTAACGAAGTAAAGCCCGCTGATACCGTTCTGAAAGTTCCATCATGTATCGTTGGCGTGCAGAATAATCCAGGGCGGAAAATACCGTTTGGTCGGTCAATCTGCCCAGCATATCCGAAACTTCCCCTTCCTCTTCTAAAATCTGCTTTACCTTCAAATAAAATTCGTCTTCCCCCGAAAGGGTTTTACCTTCCATCTTTTGTGAGTAGTACGCAACAACGTCTGTGGCACAGACCCCGTTGATACGGGCTTTATCCACGTGCCCTATCACGTCTTCGCGATAGCTTTGCCAAAAACCGCATTTCAAACGGGATTTCGCTTCTTTTGCGGCGGCTTTAATCGTACGCTCACTCATACATTCGCTCCGTAAAAAATTTGCCCGACAAGCAAAAACTCATCGGGCGTAGTTGGTTAGTTCTTTACACTTCTTTTTCTTGCTGCTTCGGATTTCTTCTTACGCTTTACCGAAGGTTTTTCGTAGCATTCTCTTTTGCGAAGGTCGCTGATAATCGCATCTCTGGAGCACTTTCTCTTAAAACGGCGCAATGCGTTTTCCAAAGTTTCGTTTTCACCTACTCTGATTGTAGACATCTGTTCTTCCCCTCCTTCGCAGTGGCTGCATTTATTTTGCGAAAATAAGTATAACAAACAATCTTCGCCCTGTCAACTATTTGAAACACTTTTTTGCTCGGTTTTTTTCCTTTTATTATTATGCGGGCTGCCAACCCATTTTTTGCCCTGCCAAAATGTGCACGTGCAAGTGGGGCACGGTTTGCCCTGCATCTTCCCCTTGATTCACCACCAGGCGGAATCCCCCTTCCAAATGCAGTTTTTCGGCAAGCGCAGGCAATTTTTTAAGTGCCGCAGCAAGCAAAACCCCTTGATTTTCATTCATTTCCGCAAGAGTTGCAAAATGCTGCTTCAACATCATTAAATAATGATATTTTGCCTTGGGATCAATATCTGCAATTATCACAATTTCATCGTCTTCATAAAATTTGGTTGCGGGAATTTCCCCACGGATTATTTTACAAAATAAACAGTTTTCCATATGTTTCTCCTTATCTATCCACTCGTTTGCCTATGCAAACGCCGTTTTCAGTTTTTATCAATTGCACGGGATAACTTCCGGGCAATAATGTTTCGGGAATTTTTGTGCGAATATAGTTTTCGGTATAACCGTAAGAAAAGCCATGATTGGATTCTTCAACAATTACGGTAAACACTTTCCCCAGATTTTTTCTGTAAAACACGTCTTTTGCATGTTCAGCCAAAGCAAGCAACCGCTCCGTTCGTGCTTTTTTTACTTCTTTGGGCAAATCGGGCAGTTTTGCGGCACGCGTACCCACCCTTGCACTGAACGGAAAGGCGTGTATATCCGCAAATTCCATGTTTTTTGCAAAAGCAAAAGAATTTTCAAAGCGTTCCTCCGTTTCGGTAGGAAATCCGGCAATGATATCCGTAGTGATTGCGGCGTTCGGGAAATATTCACGTATCAGCATCACTTTTTCGCGGTACTGCGCCGTGGTGTACTTACGGTTCATATCCGCAAGCACCCCATCATCCCCCGACTGTAACGATAAATGAAAATGCGGTGCAAAATTTTTCATTTCGGATGCGGCTTGTAAAAATTCGGGCGTAATCACCCGAACCTCCAAGGAACCTAGCCTGATTCGCGAAGGAACGTCTTGCAACGCACGCAATAATTCGGTAAGCCCGCCCTCTTTCGCCTGATAAGCAGAAACGTTAATTCCCGTTATCACCGTTTCGGGCTCATTCAGCGCAAGAACTTCCTGTCTGATACTGTCAATACTCCTGCTGCGCTCCCTGCCGCGCAAATAAGGAATTAGGCAATACGCACAAAAATTGTTGCACCCGTCCTGAATTTTTACGTCTGCACGCGTTCGGACCGCGCGCGAAACGGGAAGTTCACAGAAAGTGCTTTCTTCACAAATTTCCATTTGGGGCTCTGCATTACCAAACCCCTCTTCATTTGCCAACTGCTTTATTTTTTCAATCACCCTGTATTTTTGTTGTGCGCCACACACAAACAAAACGCCTTCCTTATCAAGAAACGCCAAGCCATCCCGTTGCGAGGCGCAACCCGTAACCAAAATTTTAGCGTTGGGATTAATTTTTTTAATTCGCGCAACTGCCTGCCTGGATTTCTTTTCTGCCTCTGCCGTTACCGCACAGGTGTTCAGTATAAAAACATCCGCAAAAACCAAACCTTCTTCCACGGTAAAACCCGCGTCGGAAAGTCCTTGTCGGATAGATGCAGATTCGCTTTCGTTCACCTTGCATCCAAGGGTAAATACCGAAATTTTCATCGTTGCCACTCCCCTAAACCGTATGCCACTACGGAAACAAGGGCAATTGCCGCCGTTTCTGCGCGCAAAATCCGATTTCCAAGGGAAACCGAAGTAAATCCTTGGGATAAAGCAAATTCCCTTTCCTGCTCGGAAAAGCCGCCTTCACTACCCACAACAATAAAGGTACTGCCCGTAATTGCAGAAAGGGAAAAAGCAGTTTCACTTTCAAATTCACAGGCAAATATTTTGTTTTGATACCCCTGCGCATCCGCCAAAGCAGCCTGAAAGGGGCGATATTCCACGGCTGGATACGTTGCCCTGCCGCATTGTTTTGCGGCCTCCTCCGCAACACGGGAAAGTCGCTCCATTTTATTATCGCTTACATATGCGCTGGAAAAAGCGGAATCAAACACAATAATTTTGGTTACGCCAAGTTCGGTTGCCTTTTGTACCACCAGTTCGGTTTTATCCCCTTTTAAGTAACCGCAGCACAAAACGATTTCCGTTTTAGGCTCGTTTACAGAACGAACCCCCTGCTGAACGGATAGGCGCATTTTCTTTTTTTCCACCGAAAGAATTTCCGCAGGGTATTCCAGCCCCGTATTGTCGCAAAGAATCAACCTTTCCCCGACTTTTAAGCGAAGAACGTTGGCGGCGTGGTTAAATTCTTCCCCCGTTAGGTCGCATTCCCCAGCGCAAACGTTTTTCATGAAAAATCTGCGTAGACCGCTCATTGTTCTCTCCTTAACGCTAAGGCATTCCATTCCCCTTTATTTTTATGTTGCAAAAGAGTAAAACCCAAGGACCGGTATGCCGCCAACACTTCCTGTTTTCTGGCGTTAATAATGCCGCTGAGTATCAAAACGCCCCCCTCTTCTACGTGTGGCAATATCGTTTTTGACAGGGTAATCAAAACGCCTGCGGTAATATTTGCAGTAACCACCCGACCTTTTACCGAAAGGTCATCCAATAAATTATTTTCCGCAATTTCGCAATTTTTGGAAACACCGTTATTTTCCGCATTCTTTTTTGCGGACTGCACGGCAACGTAGTCAATATCCGTCATATATGCTTTTTCCGCACCCAGTTTCACCATGGCAATACCGAGAATACCGCTGCCCGTTCCCACGTCCAAAACGGTATCCCCCGCCTTTACGTACTGCTGTAAAAGCTCCACACACATAGAAGTTGTTTCGTGTTCCCCGGTGCCGAATGCCATATTGCTGTCAATCTTGACTACCTGTTCCCCGTCTTTCGGTTGATACGGGATCCATTCGGGGCAAACCACGATATTCCCAATCGGAATGGGTTTATAGTGGCTTTTCCAAACTTCCCGCCAAGCATCCCCATCCACTTCTTTGGTAACCGTTTCCAACGAACCCAAAGAAATAACGCCGTCTGCACGGGTTTTCAATTCGGTAAGTTCTTGCAGAAATGCCGTGTATTCTTTTTCAAATACGTCCTTAGCAACGTAACATTTCACAATTGCTTCCTGCGTTTCCGCAAACAGGGATTCATCCAGATAATCCCATTTGGGGTTTTGCTGCCCTTTCAGGTCCTGAATATCTTGCGGATCCGAAATTGCAACGCCGTAGTTGGTATGGTTCCACATTAAATCACCGATTAGGTCAGCTGCTTGGGTAGTGGTATAAGTAGTAATTTCTATAAATTGCATAGCGGTTTCCCTTGTGTTTTTTACTATTGTATCACATAGTGATAAAAAATGCAACGGGGAAAATCCTTTTTCATAAAAATCCTTTTCACAAAAACAAAAGCGTATCACAAGGATACGCTTTTTCATTATTTGTAGGGATTTACCCCGTATAACGCGTTTACGTTATCTTGATACGCTTTAATTTTCACGTATTGCTTGTCGCAATCCACGGTTTCGTCCAATGCTTCCAACTTCTTTTTCTGATCTTTGGAAAGACCCTTGGGAATTTCCACAACTACGGTTAAGTACAAATCGCCACCGCCGATACGGCCCCGAATTCCTTTGCCGCGCACGCAGAACATTTTTCCGCTTTGCGTTCCTTCGGGAATGGTATAAGTAAAAGTATCGTCTATCCCAGGCACTTGCACTTTACCGCCAAGAACCGCCGTTTTATACGAAATAGGTAGTTCTACGTAAAGATCTGCCCCTTTCCGTCTGAAAATTTTGTGCGGAAGAACAGTGATAATAATGTTTAAGTCGCCTGCGGGTCCACCGCTGGTAGAAGCTTCGCCAAATCCGCGTTTTTTCAAAATATTGCCGTTGTCAACACCTGCGGGGACTTCAATTTGAATTTCGGTTTTCTTTTTAACCGAACCTTTCCCCTTACAATCCGCACACGGCTCTTTAATCTTCTTCCCCGTTCCGCGGCAATCACTGCAAGGACGAACGTTGACCGTTTGGAAAATTGAATTTTGTGAAACGTAACGAATTTGTCCCGTTCCGTTACACTTATCGCATTTGGTGTATTCGGTTCCGTTTTTTGCCCCCGTGCCCTTACAGGAAGAACACGGCTCGTTTCTGGTATAAGCAACGCTGCGCGTACAGCCTTTTACAGCATCCATGAAACTGATGGAAAGCTCTATCGTAATATCTTCACCTTTTTCCGCTTGCGGACGTGGTCTTCCCCCACCCGTAAACTGACTGAAAATATCCCCGAAAATATCCCCGAAATCAAATCCTGCACCCGAAAAACCGCCACCGAATCCACCAAAACCGCCGGCGTTCGGATGATCTAAAGTATAATCGTACTGACTGCGCTTTTGGGGGTCGGATAACGTTTCGTTTGCTTCGTTAATCTGCTTAAATTTTTCTTCGCACGCTTTATCGCCGGGATGCAAATCGGGATGATACTGCCTTGCAAGCTTACGGTATGCCGCTTTAATTTCTTCTTGCGATGCCGATTTGGATACACCCAAAATCTCGTAATAATTTTGTGCCATATTCACCTACTGAAAAGATGGAAGGAAAGGTCTTATCTATAAGGCCTTCCCTGCCGATTCGTTATACTTTTGTTTTAGTTTGCTTGGTCGCCTTCGGGATTTGCTTGCTGTGCTTCCGCTTGCGCTTGCTGATAAATCTTGGCAAAAATACCTTGCGATTCATTGGTCAAACGTTCGGTTGCTTTTACAATGCGTTCATCATCTTCGGATGCAAGTTCTTCCTTTGCTACGCGAAGTTCTTCTTCCAATTTCGCTTTATCTTCTTCGGTAAGTTTGTCGCCCATTTCGGTCATAGACTTTTCAATTGCGAAAATCATTCCGTCCAGTTTTTGACGGTTTTCCAATACTTCTTTACGCTTTTTATCTTCTTCTGCGTACATTTCCGCTTCTTTCACCGCTTTATCAATGTCTTCATCCGAAAGGTTGGTAGATGCCGTAATGGTAATATTTTGCGTTTTACCCGAAGCTACGTCCTTTGCTTCTACTTTAACAATACCGTTTGCATCAATATCAAACGTTACTTCAATTTGGGGAATACCGCGGGGTGCAGGCGCAATGCCGTCCAAAGCAAATCTACCCAAGGTTTTATTGTCTTTTGCAAATTGACGTTCCCCTTGCAGAACGTGAATATCTACCTGCGTTTGATTATCCGCCGCAGTAGAGAAAATCTGAGATTTCTTTACGGGGATGGTTGTATTTCTTTCAATCAATTTAGTAGAAACGCCGCCCAAAGTTTCAATACTTAAAGACAGGGGGGTTACGTCTAACAACAGTACGTCCTTAACTTCCCCACTCAGTACGCCACCTTGTACAGCTGCACCGATTGCCACACATTCATCAGGGTTAATTCCCTTAAAGGGGTCTTTGCCCGTTGCCTTTTTCACCGCGTCGTAAACTGCAGGAATACGGGTGGAACCACCAACCAAAATTACTTTATCAATTTCGCTGTAAGAAAGGGCGGCATCCTTCATTGCCTGTGCTAAGGGGGCAAGGGTTGCGTTTACCAAATCTTCGGTCATTGTATCAAACTTCTGCTTGGTCAAGGTTACGTCCAAGTGCTTAGGCCCGGTTGCATCTGCCGTAATGAAGGGTAAATTGATTTGCGTGGAAGACATCCCGGAAAGTTCAATTTTTGCCTTTTCAGCAGCTTCTTTTAAGCGTTGCATTGCCATTTTATCCTTGGAAAGGTCAATTCCTTCTGCCTTTTTGAATTCCGCAACCAGATATTCCATAATCTTCTTATCAAAGTCATCTCCGCCAAGGGCAGTATTACCGTTGGTTGCAAGAACTTCAAATACACCGCCGCCGATTTCCAAAATGGAAACGTCAAACGTACCGCCGCCAAGGTCATAAATAATTACCTTATGACTGCCTTCCCCTTTATCCAAACCATATGCAAGGGCTGCTGCGGTAGGTTCGTTGATAATACGAAGAACGTTTAAGCCTGCAATTTTACCTGCGTCCTTGGTTGCCTGGCGTTGGCTATCCGAAAAATATGCGGGGCAAGTGATTACCGCTTCGGTTACCTTATCGCCAAGATATGCTTCCGCATCCGTTTTTAATTTAGTTAAAATCATTGCGGAAATTTCCTGGGGGGAATATTTTTTATCTTCAATATTCACCTTATAATCGCTGCCCATGTGGCGTTTAATAGAAATTACCGTACGGTCGGGGTTTGCCACCGCTTGACGCTTTGCTACCTGCCCAACCAGTCTTTCTCCATCTTTTTGGAATGCCACTACCGAGGGGGTAGTTCTGCTGCCTTCTGCGTTCGCAATAACAACGGGTTCTCCCCCTTCCATTACTGCTACGCAAGAGTTCGTAGTACCTAAATCAATACCAATTACTTTTCCCATAATATTTCTCCTTGAAATTTTTTATTATTTTATTTCGGCTTACGCCTTATATACCGAAACTTGCGCGAAACGAATTACCTTATCGCCAAGTTTATAGCCTTTCGTGTATACCTCTGCAACCGTATCATCTGCCCCTTCTTCGGTTACGGGAACTTGCATAACCGCTTCGTGCAAAGTTGGGTTAAAGGGTTGCCCTGCGCCCGGAATTTCCGTAATTCCCACGGATAAAAGTGCGTCATCAAAACTTTTTTTCAGCATTTTCAGTCCGGTCAGCGTATTTTCATCCATTTGCATTTTCAAAGCGCGATCCAAATTATCCCCGATAGGAAGCAAGCGGATTGCCATATCGCTTTTCCCTTCTTCCACACTGTCTGTGCGAATACGTGCGTTTCTTTTTTTATAGTTATCAAATTCCGCAGCCAAGCGCATCCATTTATCTTTGTAGTCTTCTGCAGATTTCACCGCTTCCTCATAAGCGGCTTGCTTATCCTGTTCTCCTTCGGCAAGTTCTTTGGTTTTATAATATTCCACCAAAGTAATCAACTCTTCCTTGGTCATATCTTGCAAAGACTGTTCTTTTTCTTCTACCTTTACTTCTTCACACATAATTAACTCCGTTACTTCAATAATTCTTCCAGCACTTTTCCTACGGACTCCAACACGGTTATTACGCGTTTATAATCCATACGCATCGGGCCAATTACCCCGTATGTTCCCAAGTTCACGCCGCCCGCAGTATACGTTGCGGTTACCACAGAACAGTCTTGGGAAATCCCCGCTTCCGCTCCGATTTTCAGATTTACCTCAATACCGCCGTCCGAATCTTTTAACACCCTTGCAAGGTTATCCTTATCCGAAACAACGGTTAGGAAGTTGCGCATTTTATCTACGTCAAAGTATTCGGGTTGGGCAAGGATTTTTTCTTCCCCTTCCAAAACAACTTCGCTTTCTTTTTTGCAGTATTTTCTAATGGCTTCCAAAACACTGCCGAACACTTCGCGGTACGCCCCAAATTCTTCCGCAACCTGGGCATCCAAACCGGCAGTTTCGTTTAGGCGTTTGCCTTCCAGCATACGACTTAACATTTTGCCGGCAGCATCTACCGATTCTTCGGTTATCCCTTCGGGTAAAGGAATGATGTTGTCTTTTAGTAACCGTTCTTCTGTAATAATCAAAAGCAAAGCGCTGCCTTCCTTAATTTTCAACAGTTTTACGGCTTCAATACGGTCTTCGGGGTCTAAATTCGTCATAGCAACCGAAGTATATTCCGTCATTTCACTAATGACTTTTACCGCACGCTTTACCACTTGCTCCAAATTATCCGTGTGTTCCCCAAGAACCTCACGCAAATAGTCCAGTTGGGCACGCGACATATGCTTTTTTTGCATTAGCTCGTTCACGTATAATTTATAACCCAGCGGAGAAGGAACCCTGCCGCTGGACGTGTGCAAATGTTCCACGTAACCCATTTCTTCCAATGCGGATAATTCATTTCTTACCGTTGCGGAACTTACGTCCGTTAAATAGTTTTCGGTAATACTTTTACTGGAAACGGGAGTTGCGGTACTGATATATTCATCTACAAGTACCTGAAGAATCCGTTTTTTACGCGGCGATAAGGTTACCTTTTCATCCATTAGCAATTCCCCTTCTTATCTGTTAGCACTCTTTTTATCCGACTGCTAACTTTGGCTTTATTTTACACAAAAAGTATTCGCTTGTCAACTACTTTTTATCATATTTTTGTAAATTTTATGAAAACTGCTTACTTTTATGCGTTTATACCTACGGTATAATCTAAAAAACCAAATAAAAAACGGACCCCATTTTCAAGGATCCGTTAATCAATTACCGTTAAAAAGTGTATTTTTCTATTTTTTCCATTGCGCTGTTTATCAATCCTTCTACATCCAATTTTGCCTCTGCCAAAAGGACCTTATCCATACGCGGTTTAATTAAAGGATATTTGGGCAGGAATACCGTACAGCAATCTTCGTAAGGCAAGATAGACGTTTCGTAACTTTGGATTTTTTGGGCTATTTCAATAATTTCCAATTTATCAAACCCAATTAAGGGGCGGAATACAGGCATTGTAACTACGCTGTTGGAAGATGTTATACTTTCCACCGTTTGGCTTGCAACCTGCCCTAAATTTTCCCCCGTAATAATCGCACCGTCCCCACGCCCTTTTGCCAAACGTTCGGCAATTCGCATCATAAAGCGGCGCATCATGGTAATCATCATCTCCTCGGGGCATTTTTCGTGAATTGCCTCCTGTATCTCCGTAAAGGAAACTACAAACAGGTTCACACCCCCCGAATATTCTGCGACAATTTTACTTAAATCCAAAACCTTTTGCTTTGCTGCCTCCCCCGTATAGGGAAAAGAATGGAAATGAATTGCATCCAAACGCATGCCGCGTTTCGCCATCATATAGCCAGCAACAGGGCTGTCAATCCCACCCGAAAGCAATAACATTCCCCTGCCCGAAGAACCCGTAGGCATACCGCCCACACCTTTCACGGCATCCGTATACACAAAAGTTTTCCCGTTTTCGCGCACGTCTATATTCAATACGAAGTCGGGCGTATGTACGTCCACTTTCAGTCCTTTCCGTTCGGAAAGAAGTCGGCCGCCGATTCTTCGGGATATTTCGGTGGAAATATACGGGAAAGTTTTATCCGCGCGGTTGGTTTCCACCTTGAACGTTCCCGTTTCCCTTGCCTGCAAAAGGGCGGCACGGAATATCTGATCCATATCCGAATCCACAATATCCGCCACGCTAAAAGAATGGATGCCGCTTACCTTTTTCAATTTTTCACATATTAAATCTAAATCTTCCCCGTTAAAATCCGAAATTACGAATCGGGATTGCATTTTCGCAAACGAATGTGGAATTTCCGCCAAAGTTTTTTGTATATTTTCCTGTAATAACCTTTCAAAATAGCCGCGGTTTTTACCTTTTAAGAAAATTTCTCCAAAACGAATCAATATTATTTTTTGCATACGTTCACCCTCATAACCTTTCTTAATTTTTCTGCTGCCGCTATCAGTTTTTCGGTGGCAAGTTCCACTTCTTCCGCGGTTGTTTCCTGTGAAAAACTGATACGAAGCACGCCGTCTAACACATCCTCGCCATACCCACAGGCACGGAGCACGCGTGAAAACCGATCCTTGGAGGAGCACGCCGACCCGGTTCCAAGCAAAATGCCTTGTTCTTCCAGCATATGTAAAAGAACTTCCCCGCGCACTGCTCCGGCAGAAACGCTTAAAACATAGGGGGATGCATCCTCATCCGAAATCACGGTAAAACCGCTTGCTGCAAGAAGGGTACGCATCCGATTGTTTAAGGAAGAAATACGCTTGTGCTCATCCTGTAAGTTATTCAATTTTTCGGTTAAGGCATATTCAAAATTTTTAATACCGAACACGTTTTCGGTACCGCTTCTAAACCCATTTTCCTGCCCACCGCCAACAATCAACGGATGAACGGCAGTTGCGTTGCGCGCAATCAGGGCGCCCACCCCTTTTATACCGCCAACTTTATGTGCGGAAACCGAGTATAAATCCACAGCAGGAGAAAGACGAACGGGAATTTTACCCAGTGCCTGCACCCCATCACTGTGAAAAATACAGCGCGGAGCAATTTGCTTAACCTTTTCGGCAATTGTGTTAATATCGTTTACGCCGCCCGTTTCGTTATTGACGTGCATAACCGAAACGAAAGCGGTGCGCTCATCTACCAGGGCAAGCAGTTTTTCTACGTTCACCCTGCCATGTGCATCCACGGGGCAAATTGCCGTTTCCGTACCGCGCGATGCGAGTTCCTTGAACGCAGCAATTACGGCAGAATGTTCCCCTTCGGTAGTAATGCATTTTCCTTTTCCGCTATGGCAAAATACGGCAGTATTATCTGCTTCGGTTCCGCAAGAAGTAAAAATAACGGTGCCCGTTTTCATTCCCACGGCACGCAACAACACTTCACGTGATGTTTGCAAATCCCCCGTTAAACTTACCCCTTGGCGGTATTTCCCCGAAGGGTTATGGAATTTTTCGGTTAAATATACGCTTGCCTTTTGCAGCGCGCTTGCGCTGGGGCGCGTTGTTGCCGCATTATCCAAGTAAATCATAATAAGAAAGTCCTTTTTCCAAAGTAGAACGGTTTACTGCCTTTAACAGCGTAACCACATATTCTTTCGTACATTCCAAACACAAAACTTCGGTTCCGTAAGCACCGTGAATAGCAAAATAAAATCCTTCTTGCCACTTTTCGGGTGGGTTCGGGGATGCTATGCGCACTTTCACCTTAGGATTTGCGGTTAAAGAACGGTAATCTTCCGAACCGTACCTACCTATTTTACCAATTTGCAACGGCTTTACATCATGCATCAGTTTTCGGCTTTTCCGACTGATCACTTTGACAATTTTCATTTCGCCGTTCACCAAAATATAATCATAATCATACACAAGGTGAAATCTTTTGAACCAAATGAAAACCGCCAAAAGCCCCAAAACAATCCCTATTGCCACAAAAGTAATCAGTTCGGTTCTTGTGTGTGTAAATACCGAAAAATAGAGAAAGAGCATGGCCCATAGCCCCATTCCCGCAGCAAGAAAGGCAAGGAAAAAACGAATCCTCTCCCGCTTTTTTGCATTTTGCATCTCCTTGGTTTCTTCGTAATAAAAATCCATATCTTTCTCCCTTATTTTAAGGTAACCACCGTTACGCCATACGACCCTTCGCCATATCTGCCCGGACGAAATTCTTTCACGCAGGGATGCCCCTTTAAGTGCTGGCTAATGGCGGCTTTCAGCCTGCCCGTTCCCAGCCCGTGAATAATGCGAACTTCACTTAAAGAAGCCATCATTGCCTGATCTAAAAACGCATCCACTTCTATCAACGCCTCATCCACGCGCAGCCCAAGCAAATTAATTTCGGTTGCAACCTGTTTGATGGGAGCAATCTCCCGCTTACTTCCGTTATCTATCGGATGCTTTTTCGGTTTTACCACCTTGGGATTACTTTGAATAATTGCTACGTCCTTTGCTTTTAAGGTAAGTTGCATTTGTCCGACCAACACGGAAATTTCCTTCTTTTTTTCATTGACAGAAAGAACATCCCCTTCGGTTCCCATAGAAAACACGTACACCCGCTTGCCCGATTGTATTTGTTCAAAAGTGGCAGGCTTATATTCGGGACGGCGTTCTGCCTCAGATTCGGACTGAAATTTCAAATCCTCCAAACGGTTACGCAAAGTGCTTGCCGAAATCACCTCACCGCCATCCACCTGTCGGCTTTCATAGATTTCTTTGATTTGCGATAAAATCTCATCCGCCTCAAATAACCGTTCGCCAACCATGCGGCGGAGTTCCGCTTTTGCAGAAAAAGCAAGGCGTTCGCGCTCTTTTTGTAAATTTGCCCGTTCGGTTTTCAGTAAATCCAGTTCTTTTTCCGCTTGCCTACGGGTTTCCATCAAGCCTTCCCGCTCGTTTTCCGCAAGTTTTCGGCTTTCTTCCGCCTTACGTAGAATATGTTCAAAAGCAATTTTCCTACCCGACAAATGTTCGGTTGCGCGCGCAGCAACATCCTTACTTAAACCTAAACGTTTGGAAATTTCTATGGCGTTACTGCTGCCGGGCAGCCCTACGTTGATTTTATAAACGGGTGCAAACGTGAATGGATTAAATTCCATGCAAGCGTTTTCAATGCGCGGATCACGAAAAGCAAATTCCTTCAGCGCCTGGTAGTGCGTGGTAATAATACCGCGTGCGCCTTTTTCTAACAACTCTTCCAATACCGCCATAGCAAGGGCGCTGCCCTCCTCCGGGTCGGTACCGGCACCGATTTCGTCTATCAGCACCAAGGATTTTTCATTGACGCTTTTTACAATGGCAACGATATTCGTCATGTGCGAAGAAAAAGTGGAAAGGCTTTGCTCTATACTTTGTTCATCCCCCACATCACAAAACACACTGTCAAACACAGCCAAATTTGCCTCTGCCGCAGGCACAAACAAACCGCAAAGCGCCATTACCGAAAACAAACCTACCAGTTTTAAGGAAACCGTTTTCCCACCCGTGTTCGGTCCGGTTAAAAGTAAAAAACGAAAATCTTTACCCAGTGCAACATTCAAGGGTACTACTTTTTCTGCGGAAATTAGGGGATGCCTTCCCTTTTTTATTTCCACCGCCCCCGTTTTATTTAACTTTGGCGGAATACTTTTCGTTTTATACCCGTAAGTTGCTTTGGCATAGTATAAATCCAGCGTTTCCAAAATTTCAATATTCCGGTAAAGGGGCGCTTGTAAGGCGCCTACCCTTTCGGATAATTCAGATAAAATGCGGTCTATTTCCGCCTCCTCTAAAAGCGCTTGCGTTTTTAGTTCATTATTCAATTCCAAAACGACTTCGGGCTCAATAAACAAGGTGGAACCGCTGGCAGAATGGTCGTGCACAAACCCTTTCACCATGGATTTATGTTCTGCTTTCACGGGAATCACGTATCGGTCGCCACGCACGGTAACGATAGATTCCTGTAAATACTTTGCGTTTTCCTTGTGCAAATACGCCTGCAACTTTTCGCGAATTTCCACGTTAAGACGTTTGATTTTCGTACGAATTTGATAAAGTTTTTCGCTAGCGTTATCCGCAACCGTATCTTCGGATAAAATTTTAGAAGTAATCTCCTTTTCTAAATTCGCATCCTGATACAAACCCAAAACAAGGTCTTTAATCAACACGACTTTTTCATCCTGCACGGAAAGCACAGAAGTTCTTGTTACGCGAGAAGAACGGAGAAGTCTGGCAAAACGCAGCAAACTTTTCATGGAAAGGGTTGCATGCAACCGCAAACGGTCAAATTCATCCGAAAAAGCATCAAAGAACTCCACCTGCCCCACGCCGTGGATATACAGCAAGCGGTCTGCCTCCTCCGTATATTTCATCAACGTTACGGCAGTATCGTAATTTTGTGCGGGCTCCTGCCTTAAAACAGCCTGTTTTGTGCTTGCCAAAACAGCGTATTCGGACACGCGCGAAAGAACCTTGTCAAATTCAATTGCCTGTAAAACTTTTTGGGAAATCATTTTATTCCACACCTTTATTGAAATGTCCGGCAGTTACACCTTGAAATACTTTTTTCAAAGCAACCAAATCGGGAAAAGCAGCAATGAACCCTTTTCTTTCTTCAGATGTCAAAGAAAGAAAATTGATTAAATTTTTTGTAAACCATTTGGGAGGTAAAAGATTAGAATTATTAAAAACTTGAAATTTACATCCGTTTAATCGGTATCTTCTGACAGGGAATTCCCGACCTGCTTCATCCTGCATGAAAAAACGGGAGGGCGTGCGGCAAGTTTTGCAGTTCTTACCCATAGGGCAATAACACAGTTGCATCAGTTGTATCGCCCCGGAAGCAGGCACAAACGCACCGCTATCCGTTAATTTTTCCGTTTCGGATAGGGAAAGTTCTTTGGAAAGGGTAAACGATTCCACAAAGGATTCCTTAACACCGGCAACGCAAACTTGATTAGTCAGGTTGCATTCTTCCCCCAAAAACAGGGGCTTATGCAAGCGTTTGGCAAGTTCTACCCCATATAAACTTTGTACAAAAATCCCATAAAACCGCTTAACGTAAGGATAAACCACTTTCGCATCTTCTTCGGTAAAGAAGGGGGGCAAATATAAATACGTTTTTCCCGAATAGCCTTCGGTTTTAACAAAAAATTCTTCTATTTCCGCCAAAGAATAGTAATCATTGGGCGCATATATCAAATGGCTAACATTGGTAAGCGGAAAATCCACGGTATCCGTAATCACCGCAATTTCCTGCACGGTTTTTGCGTTATCGGCAGATAACGTATCGCCCTTTGCAGCATTTTTATATTGCACGGTGGGGTTTTTATTTTCGGATAGTTGGGCAAATAATTTTTCATACGCGTTGCGCCGTAATGCGTTAAGGCTACCTTTTGTCATAAACAAGCCCGGCGCAACCGAAATTTTCTTTTCAATAATTTCTACGGGATATTCCCCTGTTTTTAACAACTGTTCCGCAACTTGTTTTTTGGTAAGCGGTGCCGTTTTTGCAAGGAACACATCCGAACTTTCCACCCGAACTTGCACATCTTTACACTGCAACGTGATAGTTGCCAACCCTTCGCTAAGGTTTGCCGAAAGAATTACGGGTAAATTCCTTTTTATGGAAAGTAGTTCTTCATTTAAGCGTACGTCCGTAGTAATATGCACGGCATCCCCTACCGAAACTTTACCGCCAAACGACACGTAAAAACCAAAAGGCGTTTGCTCTGCTTTATGGTATACGCCACCGCCTGTTTCTCCGCTTTCCCCTACCATCTTAAAACCGTCCCCTACCGAAGGAACATACGTGGAACGCACAAAGCATTTTCCACCGCGAATTTCCTGTACGGTGCCGATTTTTACCCCTTTATGGTTTTGAACAAGGGAAGAAATCAGTTTTTTATCTTGACCGAACAAATATCCGGTAGTATAATCCCCACGGTTATACACGCGGCCAAGTGCGGATAAACTTGTAGGTATTCCGTCCAACAAAGCACGGTAATAGGAAGTTGCAGCAGCAGCATATTCTGCCCTGCGCATTCTCCCTTCAATTTTCAAAGAAGAAACGCCTGCCTCCGACAAAGCAGAAAGATATTCCCCCAAACTTAAATCGGATAAAGAAATTGCATACGAAAGGGGCGTACGCCACTTTCCTTGATGAAAAGAGTATTTTTTTCTGCAAGGTTGCTTACATCTTCCGCGGTTGCCGCTGTTTCCGCCAACGAAAGAAGAAAAATAACAGTGCCCCGAAAAGCAGGTACAAAGTGCGCCCTGCACAAAAACTTCCGTTTCTATGATAGAAGAAATGGCTTTGATTTCACGAATGGGGGTTTCGCGTGCAAGCACCACGCGGCTAAACCCGTACGCTTTTGCATATTTTGCAAAAAAGACGTTACATACACCTGCTTGCGTAGAAAGATGGAACACCATTTCGGGATAAGCCTGTTTCCATTTTGCCCCCAAATAAAAATCTTGCACAATAAATGCGTCCACGCCCAAATTCCAAGCGCGAACGATATTTTTTTCAGCAAGGGCAAGTTCCCCCTCTTTCAGCGCCGTATTTACCGTAAGGTAAACTTTAACGCCGAAACTTTTGGCATAGGCAAGGATTTCCTTTAATTCGTCAAAAGTAAAATTCCCCGCCCCTGCACGTGCCGAAAATTCCTTTAACCCAAGGTACACGGCATCTGCTCCAGCATTCACAGCAGCATAAAATCCATTTTTTTCGCCAGCAGGCGATAATACTTCCATCATAACTTATATTTTAACACTTTTTTGCCTTTTTGAAAAGAGTTTTTACCTTTCTTTTCGTAAGTTTAGATATTTTTCTTGCCTATCTTTCTGTTTTAGGTTATACTGATAGAAAAAGGAGTGCCAAATTAGCACTCCCACAACGTAAATCTATTTAACAATCTTCTTCGGGTTGATTATAAAAATAAAAGAAGCAATCAATGTACTTTTCGCGATAGCGATAAAACGTCCGTTCCCCCACGTGATTTTTCGTTGCTACACTTTGCAACGTTTCATGATTTCGGTTGCTTGGGGAATAAACGGCACGAATCATAGAGGAATGATGGCTACCCTCCAACACATCCTTCGCCTGAAAATATGTTAACGTTTGCTGCCAAGCGCGGATTGCCTTTTTGCATTTCCCTTCCCCGGACACAAGCGCAATGATTTCACTTTCTTCTTTCTTCAAATTTCTTCGCAATTCCATGGTCGTATTGTACCACGAACCCAGACACCTTTTCTGCCATATTTTGACATAAATCAAATGTGTTTGTATGATATTATTTATAAAGAGGTAATTTTATGACACAAGAAAAAATCCCTATGGAAGAGATTATTCCCCATCTAATCAGTTGTTTGGAAATTTGTTTGTTTGAGTTAGATGAAGGCCGCCCCACCGACCGTGAACACGCAGCGTTTATGAAAGGTGAACGAATTGCGTATATTGAGTGTTTGGAAATTTTGCAGCAGTGCGAAGATTATAAAAAGTTAGGCTTAGACTACGATATTGAAGCGCGGTACTTAAACAATAGATAATTTTTATTATATCGCTATAAACAACGAAAAAACGGGTTTTCCTGATAGGAAAACCCGTTTTGATATACAAAAATTAATCAGCAATTTTTTCTGCAAAGAAATCCTTACCTTCACGGCAACCTTTGTGTTCCATTTTACCGGTAAAAGTTTGACCGTCATCCTTCGTATATCCGCCTACATTGAAATAATAGGTGGTGTGCTTGGTTACACGCGAACCATAGAATTCAATTTTGTGTCCGTCAATTTTACCGCGGATATCCATAACATGGCCTTTCAAATTGATTTTTCCAACCAAAGTTTGTGCCTTTTGATCTACTTCAATAGCCAAGGTACCGGTCTTAGACCCGAATTTTCTTTTAATTTTGTATGCGTAAGTTCCGGAATACATATCTCCCCTCCAAATCAATATGATTTTTTATATTATATCATGAATGGTTTGTGTTGTCAACCCCTTGGGTTAAAACTTTTCGTTTTTTTAATGAAAAAAAACGCCATAACAATATTCCGCCCAAAAGAACTGACAGTAACGAGGTTAATTGAGAGGGCGATAAAAAGGATAGTACCGTTGCTCCCCGCTCGTCGGCGCGGAAAAATTCCGCAACGAACCGCCAAATACCGTAGCCAATCAAATATATAGGCATGGGTAAGCCTTGTTTTTTTCTAAAAAACAACCAGGTCAAAGCGGCAAATAAAGCAAACAAAAACAACCCTTCAAAAAGTTGCAAGGGAACCACTTTATGCACTTCATACGGTGTAGAAATGCCATACCAGGCATCCGTTGCCTTTCCGTAACAGCAACCGGCAAACAAACATCCCATTCTGCCGAATGCGTGAGCAACCGTGATACAACATGGGGCTACGTCTACCACATGGGGAAACATGATGAAAAATTCCGATTGTTTTTCTTTCGCTACCGCGACTTTTCCCACAAACAAAGCGCAGAGCAAATAAAACACAGCGCCGCCAATTAAGCCCCCCATAAAGGTTATCGCACCCATACGGAATGTTCCGCTTGCCAAATAATCGTAAAACCCTTGAAATATTGCGGCAAACAAATAACCGATGCAAACTGACGGAATTGCGATACCCAAAAATATCAGTTGATATTTTTTTGGCATTTGCCTTGCGTCCGTAAAAAACCGAAACACGATAAGTGCCGCAACCAAACCGGCAGCGGTCAATAAATCGTATAAATTCATACCGAATAAAATAGGATCGGGATACATAAGTTCTCCTAAAAGGGTAAAAATTTACGAAAAGCAGAAGGTAATGCAATTTCGTTGGCAATCTCCTGCTCGCTTGCCCAGCGAAAATCGCCAAACGGTTCATCACAAAGGAAGCACACTGCTTTCATTTGCCATAACACGTGGGTAAACACGTGCGTGTCGTTTTTTTCATATATCGGGGTAAGGGTGCAAGCTCCCTTATTTACAAGATACTCCACACATTCTTCAACGCTGAAATCACCGTATACACAAGGAAATTGATACTGGTCAAACAGAACCCCTTTATCCTTTCTTTTTTCTACAGCAATACGGTTTCCTGCCCGCAATAAAAATACAGTTAGGTTATAAACTTTTCGTTCATTTTTTGGTTTTTTATTAGGCCTTAAAGTTTGCTCTCCACGCTGATTAGATAAGCAAATTTGCGCAAGTGGGCATACGTTACAATGCGGTTCCCCATTTGGTACACACACCGTTGCCCCTAATTCCATCAGGCTTTGGGTAAGAACAGAAGCGGCGTTCCCCGTGGGATACACCTGTTGTAAAGCACGGATCACATCCTTTTTTGTGCTATCCGAAAGCACGTCCCTATCATCTGCAAACAACCTTGTATACAGTCGCAAAACATTTCCGTCTACTGCAGGTCGGGAAATGCCAAAAGCAATGGAGGCAATAGCACCTGCCGTGTACGTTCCAACACCCGGCAATTGTAAAATTTCTTCATATTCGGAAGGAAATTTACCGTTTTTTTCCTCTACGATCACACGGGCAGCCTTTAACAAATTACGTGCGCGTGAATAATAGCCCAAGCCTTCCCAGTATTTCATCAACTCTTCTTCCGTTGCAGCGGCAAGTGTTTGCACTGTGGGAAAGCGTGAAATAAAGCGTGTGAAATACCCACGGACGGCCTCCACACGCGTTTGCTGCAACATAATCTCCGAAATCCAAACGCGATAAGGGGTAATTTCCGTACGCCATGGCAGTTCACGGTGATTTTCGGAATACCAGGAAAGCAGTGCCTTACAGGCTTTTTTTAATCTGTTTTCCATTATCTAGATAATACTTCCACACCCGTTTCGGTAATTAAAACGGTGCTTTCTTCTTGGGCAGACAAACTGCCGTCAGCCGTATAAATCGTCCATCCGTTACCGGCATCCATAAACACGCCGCGTTTTCCCGCATTGATCATAGGTTCAATGGTAAACACCATACCGGGAATTAAAACCATTCCCCGACCTAAATCTCCCACATGCGAAACGAAGGGGTCTTCATGCATGGCAAGACCAACTCCATGACCGCCTACTTCACGCACTACCGAAAATCCGTTTTTAACAGCTAAACGGTTAATATGAAAACCAATATCCCCTAAATGTGCACCCGGCCCGATTTTTGAAATGGCCAATGCGATACTGTCCCGCGTTACTTTGATAAGCCTGTCCGCTTGCGGAGAAATATCTCCGATGGCAAACATGCGGCTTGCATCCCCAAAATAACCGTTTAAGATGGTTGTACAGTCTACGTTGACAATATCACCCTTTTTCAAACGCACGCGTGAATCGGGAATCCCATGACAAACTTGATCGTTTACCGAAACACAAACACTTTTAGGGAACCCTTCATAATTTAGGGGTGCAGGTATTCCGCCCAATTTTCGTGTTTCGCTATCCACAACAGCGTTAATATCTTCGGTAGTAACCCCTTCGCAAATCATGTTTGCAACGGCGTCCAAAACCAAAGAATTTACCCTGCCAGCTTCCCTAATCCCTGCAATCTGCAAGGGGTTTTTTATCATTTTAAGCGTAGGTGTTTGCATACGCTGTGCCTTGAATTTTTTAATCATTTCTTCGGCATTTTTATGGCAGTTTTCGTATAACAATCCACTGCCGCACGAACAAAGTTCCACCCTTTTATCCCCTTTTATCTTTGTTATAATAAACGATTTTCCCTTCTTCTACAGAATCCGTAAGCCAAACGTTACCGCCGATTACAGCGCCATCACCCACTACGGTATCTCCCCCCAAAATAGTTGCGTTAGCATAAATAATTACGTTATTCCCTATGGTTGGGTGGCGTTTTCCGCCTTTTACGGGATTTCCATCCTCATCCAATCGGAAACTTTTTGCCCCCAATGTTACCCCTTGGTATAAGCGCACACGATTTCCAATTTGGGTTGTTTCCCCAATAACGATACCCGTTCCGTGGTCAATAAAGAAATATTCGCCAATACTTGCCCCGGGGTGAATATCTATTCCCGTTTTATTGTGCGCAATTTCGGTAATCATTCGCGGCAAATACGGAACCCCCAAAAGGAATAATTCGTGGGCGACACGGTATAAAGTAACGGCGTAAAAACCCGGATAGCACAAAACGATCTCGTCCAAAGTTTTCGCGGCAGGATCGCCTTCATAAAAAGCCTGTAAATCTTTCAAAAGGGCTTTTAGAACAACCGGAATTTTGGGCATAAAGGTTTTTGCAATTTCTTTAGCTTTTGCCTTATCCCCTGCAAAAACGGGGGCTAACACGCCCAACAAGCGTTTTTCCACGCCGCGCAAACGGGCAGAAACCGAGCGACGTGCTTGCTCCTTCCCATTTGCCAAAACAGGAAAATACAACGCGCGCAGTGCGTTCAAAAAATCCTTTACATTGTCCCGCGTGGGGAAATTACGAACAGAAGTTTTTTGCTGCTCGTAAATATCAACAATTTCATTTTCAATTTGACGAAATTCCATATCCAACCGTCCTTTCGTTAAGCGCATAGGCGCTTTTCTTCGTATAATGTATTCTTTCTTAATTATTTTTGTTACAGTAAGGGAGCAAAAATGGCAAGAACCGCACAAATTAGCCTTGTTATAGGATTTTGACGGAAAGACGCATCAACCTGCACACATTCCTCAAACAATCCAACAAAATCACGTTGCATATCGCCTGTTTGCCCTTCTCCGTAAAGCACCACTCCACACTCAAAGTGATGGGATAAACTACGGTAATCAAAATTCAACGTGCTACATGTTGCAATTTCCCCATCCACCAACACGTTTTTAGCATGAATAAAGCCCGGGGTATATTCATAAATTTTTACACCTGCCGAAAGCAACGGCGCATACGCCGTTTGGGTCATGGCATAAACCAATTTCTTATCCGGAACGTGCGGTGTTACAATCCTGACGTCCACCCCACGCCTTGCCGCATCCGACAGGGCGGTTTTCATTGCATGACTAATAATTAGGTAAGGTGTTGTTATCCACAAAAAACGTTTTGCCGTATAAATCAAATTTAATAAAAGGGATTCCGCAATGCCATCCCTATAAAAGGCCTTTGGTCCGGTTGCAAAAGGTTGTACGAATCCACAATGCTTTACCGGGGTTGCCAACAGGAAATTTTCGGGTGCGGAAATTTGCCCCGTCATTTTTTGGTAAGATTCCAAGAAAAGCAAGGTAAACGCGTTCACCCCTTCGCCGTTCAAGCGAATTGCAGTATCCTTCCATTTTCCGAAAGGATGGATTTCATTAATGTATTCGTCCGCAAAATTAATACCGCCCGTATACGCAATTTGCCCGTCTATCACAGCAATTTTTCTGTGATCGCGATTATTGTGTATTCCCGAAACCACAGGAAGAAAAGGATTGAATTTTTGGCAGGAAATACCCATTTTGCGCAACTTTTTATCATATCCGTTTTTCAACCGTCTGGCTGAACCGATATCGTCGTATATCACACGGACGTCTACCCCTTCTTTCACTTTCTGACCCAAAATTTCCAGAACGGAGTTCCACATTACGCCTTGCTGTATAATAAAATATTCTAAAAATATAAAATGCTTGGCAGTTTTTAGATCGTTCAGTAAGGCACAAAACATCTCCTCCCCCAAGGCAAAATACTGTACTTCGGTGTTTTGCACTGCGGGGAAACCGCAAGATTCGCATATCAAGCGGGGCAAGCCTGTTTGATTAAAATGCTTTTCTTCTTTCGTCTGAATAAAGACGGCTTTTGCTGCTTTTTGAAATATTACTTGGTTTTTAACGGCATTTCTACCGTAAATACGTTTTACGTTGTTTTGTGAAAACAAAGAAAACAATACGCATCCCAAAAGGGGAACCAAGCAAACAAGAACCAACCACGGCAATTTAATTTCCGGGGTGGATTCCGAATTGACAATAATTAGAAAAGTGATAAGCCCAAACAAAGAGAATACCAGTTTGATATAAGAGTAATACGAATACAAATAGGTGACGGATAGCACGAAAATTGCACATTGCACGATAACACACAGCGCAACCCAGAACACCTTATTAAAAAGAAGTTTCAACGTTTTCATTTTTCCTTCTCCAAAACTCGGTCGCTCTCATCCGAAAAAAATCGGTTTTCTCTTTTGAAAAGGGCGGTTTCCGTAAGAAAACCGCCGATTTTTGCCTTATTCGGCAAGATATTCTTTTTTCACTTGATCGTTTTGCAATAATTCTTTTGCATCACCCGAAAGGGAGATGGTTCCCGTTTTCAATACATACGCACGGCTGGCGATGGAAAGCGCTTTTTTTGCGTTTTGTTCTACAAGAAGCACGGTAGTTCCTTCTGCATTGATTTCCTTAATCGTATCAAAAATCTTGTTTACGTATAAGGGGGAAAGCCCCATGGACGGTTCGTCCAACAAAAGCATGGAAGGCTTACTCATAAGCGCGCGGCCAACGGCAAGCATTTGCTGTTCACCACCCGATAGCGTACCCGCAACCTGCGACTGTCTTTCGCCCAAAACGGGAAATTTAGAAAACACGCGTTCCATAGACTCCTTAATTTCATTGCGGTCCTTTCTAGAATACGCGCCTAAAATTAAGTTGTCCTTTACCGAAAGTTCTTGGAATACGCGACGTCCTTCGGGAACCTGCGTTAATCCCAGTTTTACAATTTTATGCGAGGGATATTTGGTAAGTTCTACGTCCTTAAATTTAATAGATCCTCCGCGTACGGGAATCAAACCGTTAATGGCGTGCATAATGGAGGTTTTTCCTGCACCGTTTGCACCAATCAGTGCAACAATTTCCCCTTCGTTTACTTCAAAGGAAACACCACGGATTGCTTTGATTTGCCCGTAGTTTACCATTAAATCATTTACTTCAAGAAATGCCATTAGGAATCCGCCTCCTCGTCGCCAAGATACGCCTTAACAACTTCGGGATCGTTCAACACTTCCTTCACGTTACCGTGTGCCAACTGTTGCCCAAAGTTAAGTACGGTGATTTCTTCACAAATACCCGCAACCAATTTCATATCGTGTTCAATCAGCAAAATGGTCATATCAAAGTTATCACGAACGAAACGGATAGTATTCATCAACTCTTCGGTTTCTTGGGGGTTCATGCCCGCTGCGGGTTCATCCAAAAGCAAAAGTTTGGGATCGGTTGCCAAAGCACGGGCAATTTCCAACTTTCTTTGTTTGCCGTAAGGCAAGTTGGAAGCAAGTTGTGCGCGTTCTTCCGCCAAGCCAAACACTTCAAGCAGTTCTATTGCCTTTTTGCGCATTGCGGTTTCCACATCGTAAAAACGCTTAGTGCGGAAAATGCCCTGGAATAAATTGTACTTAAATTCGGGGCGGTTAGCAAGACCTACCATAACGTTTTTCATCACGCTCATATTATTAAACAAGCGAATGTTTTGGAAGGTGCGCGCAATGCCCTTTTTATTAATTTGCGCTTGAGAAAGACCTTTCAGTTCCTCTCCGCAAAGGCGGAACGTGCCTTCGGTGGGCTGATAAACACCCGTTAAAAGGTTGAATACCGTGGTTTTACCCGCACCGTTAGGTCCGATTAAGCCGTAAAGTTGGTTTTTCTTAATTTGAATATTTACATGTTGCGCAGCCTTTAAGCCACCAAAGGAAATACCTAAGTTTTCGGTTTCTAACACGATATCACTCATTAGCCTTTCCCTCCCTTTGGTTTATCCGGCTTATCGGGCACGTAAGTATTATCCGGAGTAAAATCGGTGGATAAAATTGCATCCATTTCAATTTTGGTGGGAACCTTGGACCAATCTGCGCGATAGTCGTGTTCCGCATCCGGTTTATGCTGGTATTTACCCCGCGCAAACAGGCGCAAAATCCACCCTTTCACCTTAACCATACCGTTGTGAATATTATACTTTTCACGAATACCCTTTAATTTGGGCGCGTTAGTATAGATAACGATAAGGATAAGAATCAATGCATAGAACAGGTTTTGAAGGGCTGCTAAATCCCCCGTAAGAATTGTTGCAAGTTTTGCGTTAAGGTAAGTAATTACCGCAGCAGCAATCATAGAGCCGTTAATGCTGCCCATACCGCCCAGCACCACCATCACCAAAATCTCGATGGAGTAGTTGTAACCGAACTTGGTGCTTTGCACGGTGTAGTTGCTGTAGCTGTACAGCACACCCGCCACACCTGCAAAGGTGGCAGACAGGATAAATGCCAGCAGCTTATACTTGGTCACATTGAT
>JAZRTI010000025.1:0-1389 GCA_045651955.1 Christensenellaceae bacterium
TTCCGCAAGAGCAAGAAGAAGTAGCCCTTCGTTTTCGGTATTGCCGCGGTTTACCATAGCGGTAAGCGTTTCCATTTTACCGCCCTTAACCGCGCATATCGCGCAGTTTTGTTCGATGGCGGTGGCAAGCGCGGGATCGGATTCCTTTACCTTTTCCAAAGCGATTAAAAGACCGCTTAAAAAGCCTTGCTCCGAAAGGGTGTAGCACGCCTGCTTATACGAAGGTAAGGTGGGGAACAGTTCGGCAAGCAAACGTTCCGCTTTCAGTTTCCCTACCATGGCAAGCGCGTCTTCGCGCAGTACCAGCGGGGCGGTACGCGTTTTGGTAATGGGCCCAAGCACCTTTTTAACGATGGTTACGTTATGCGAAAGAACTTTTTCTAACAAATCCACGCGCGAATACCGTTCTAACGCGCCCAAAAATTCTTCCGCCGCTTCGCCCGAAAAATCCCCTTTCTTCGCTTCGGTTAAAAAGGATTCCAAGTAGTTTTCGGGGTTTAATTTACAGCGCAAACATCCGCTGGCAATTCTTAAAAGCGCGCGCGCCTTATTTTCCGAAGGATACAAGGGTAAGCATCTGCCCGATAACATATATTCAAACAGTTTGTTATCCCCGTTATCCAAAACGTATTCAATGAAATATTTCCCCGTTGCGTCCGGAATATTTACTTGGTCGCGTTCGCTTTCCAAACGCTTTACCGCAAGCATACCCCCTTGCACCGCCTGAAAGTAGGGGGAATCTTCCTCCCTTGCTTCCTTTTCGGGGATGAACAACTCCTCGGGTTGCATATTCAGCTTTTCCGCCGCCTTCGTAAGCGCTTCAGCGGAAAGCGCGCCCTTTCCGCTTAAAAAGGCGTTAAACGCTTCAAAAGAAACGCCCGTGGCAGACGCCATTTCTTCTGCCGAAATGGTTTGCGCCAACATCCGCTCCTTTACTTTTTGTACGGCATCCGCCGTAACCGTTGCCTTTGGCATATTTTCCTCCTTTCCCCCATCGGGGAAATTCTTCTTTATGGTCGTACTTATGTTAGTTTTTTGTTGGTACCCACGCCGCTTTTTTATAAGGCAGGCTAGAACCTTTCAATAAGGGGTGTTAGAAGCAAGCAAGTCAACTCCGCAAAAGGCGGCGAAGCAAGTTTCCTTCCTATAAAACCGTGTAGATACAAGTAGTTCAAGGCTCGCGACGCGGTTTGGGTTTGGCTAACCTTGTTGGTTTCCCTTTCCCAAAGGCAGATTAGAACCGAGCAAGTGTTTTTTAGAAGGGGTGTTAGAAGCAAGCAAGACGAGGCAAACGCGGATTTTGGAAAGGCGCATACCTAAATGGTATGTAACTGCACCAAAAACGCAAGTTTAACAAAGTATTGCGCCGCTTATAACACACCGTAAGCC
>JAZRTI010000026.1:0-29325 GCA_045651955.1 Christensenellaceae bacterium
ATTCGCGGCAAAACGTTATCCGTATATCTTGCGTTAAATCCTGCGGATTACGAAAACACGAAATACATTTACGAGGACGCATCGGACGTAAAGAAATACGAAAGCGTACCTATGCGCCTACGCGTAAAATCCAACCGCGGATGCAAGTGGGCGATAGAACTGATTGACGCCCTGTTTGCAAACCTTGGCAGAACGCTTGCGGAACTGCCCGAAGTAAACTACCGCTTACCCTACCGCACCACCAAGTACTTACTGGAAAAAGGCTTGGTAAAAAAGGTGCAAACGGATAAACTGCCCAACTTTGCGGAAATGGCAGCGGAAGAAAAATCCGCGCCTGTGGAAGAAGTTGCCGCAACGGTGGCAGCGCCCGTGGCAGAAACCGCCGCAGAACCCGTGGAAGAAATTGCCGTAGAAACTGCCGAAACGGTTACGGTAGAACCCGCGGAAGAAACCACCGTAGAAACCGCCGAAACGGTTACGGCAGAACCCGCGGAAGAAACCGCCGCAGAACCCGTAGAGGAAACTGCCGCAACATCCTTGGAAGACACAGTAGAACCTGCGGAAGAAACCGCGGATCAAGCAGAGGCAGATCTGCAGATGCGGAAAGCGATTCGCTTAAAAAGAAAGCATCGCGGTCCCCGCATTTGATACGGGAAGTTTTAATAAAAGCAAAGGAAATTCGCTTGGCTAAGCTTTGTGCGTTTCCGCAAATCAAACTAGGAACGGTTTTATAAAAGTTCCGCAAAAGAAAGAACAAGGAGGAAAGAAGAATGGGAAGACCGTTATGGGCAAAACACGTGCTTTCAAGGGCGTTTGTTTTGGCTTTGATTTTCTTCGTTGCCTCTTCGGGTATCCTGTTTATGGGAGACTCGTTTGCAAAATACTATACTGCCAACCATGGGGAGGACAGTGCAGAGGTAAGCGCGTTTATCATAGAAAGCGATGTTACCGAGGACGAATCTCTTTCCCGGTCGCTTACAATGTCCTGTGATCTGGCAAATCTGGATACGAAGGGAACGCCTGAAACTGCGGACGACGAATATTTTATCCACTGGCCGATTACCGTAACAAATACGAATGCGGGCGGGGAAATATCCAACGTAAAAATGCGTTACGATATTATCGTGGATCTGCCTGATGACGCACGCGATTATCTATTTGTAACCATGGGGAATATGAACCCCTACTCGGTAGTAACCGAAACGCGAACTTTCCTGTTTGAAAACGCAGGTCAGCTTGCTCCCGGGGTAACCGAAACGGATAGGTTCAACGTAACTTTCCGTATTCCCCGGCACAGAATGGATTTAACCGAAGACCTTGTAAACGGCGTTTACGAATGGGGAGGCGGTGTCTTTACTTTGGATGGAATCACCCTTACCGTTCACGCCGAGCAAATTCAAGGGGATTCCCACGGTGGGGAAAGTGTTCCTACGCAAACCCCCTGGGGCTTTGACGAAGCAACCGCTTTAACGTTCGCGAACACTTATAAACAATGGAACTATCAAGTGGATTCCGTTTACCCCTTCTACCAAACCAGTGAATTGTATAACGGGGCAACGGTGATAGGTGCGCAACTGAATAAATCCACCCACATAGGTTCCGCCACGGATGAAGGATATTTCTTAAACTACTATGTCCCCGGACTTGTTGCAGGAAATACGTATACTTTCAAGATTGCTTACAAGGCGAATATTACCGGTGGCAGATTGCGGCTGCATGACGACTTTAACTTTAATGCGGTTGAACAAAGTTCGTTCTTAATTCCTTATACCAGTTTACAGAACTCTGCGGAATGGAAGGAACTAACCTTTACCGCTACCGTGCAGGAGTACAACTTAAAGTTTGGATTATACGCGCTTCGCTTTTCTTGCAATAACAATATTGGAGAAACGCTGAACGGAACGGTTAATTTTGCGTTTGTATCGGTAACCCAAATATAATCGGGCAGCAACCATATCTCATTCTTCGCCTACCCCTTTGACGGGTAAAACGGAGAAACTAAATCGGCCTTCCCCCCAAGGGGAATGCAAAAGATAAAACAACACAAACCACAAACAAACAACAAAAACCCCCGTCGCCTATGGCGAAAGGAGAAAACTATGAGTAAGAGAGAGAAAAATAGCCTTTTTGCCCGCCTTGCGCGGTGGAAGGAGCAACTTCGCTTAAACCGTGAGCAAAAGCAAGCGGTAAAAGCGGAAAAATCTGCCCAAATCATGGCGGAAAAAGAAACCAAGGCAGAAAAACGTGCGAAAAAGGAAAAAGCCGCGCAAAAATGTGCGGCAACGCAAAATTTCGCCGGTTATTCGGCAGGCAAATCCGAAAAGCAGGGGTGGCTTAAAAACCCCGAACTTATGCATAAAACCGTTCTTGGGGCGCTGTGCCTTATTTTGGCGTGCTCGGTACTCTCTCTCACCGTAGCAACCGTTGCCAAATATACCAGGGAAGTAACCCACGGCGGTAACAGCGTACACGTAACGGGGCATACGGGTGAATGGGTGCAAACGCAAGCAGGCGTAAAGGAAGATTACAACAACGGCACTTTGCACGGCGCGTTTTCCCCTGCGCAACATACCAGAACGTGTACGGTTTGTGGCGCGGTGGAAACGAAATACGTGTTCGATAACGCAATTCATAACGGTGATTTCCCCGTTTCGTACACCAACGAAGGTTCGTGGGACGTGTACGATAGGGAAAACCGCTTGCTAAACCACTCGCCCAATACCATTGATTACAACTTAACCAACTGGGTGGGCTATCACTTGGATGAAACTTGGGCAACCGTTAACGTGGCTGCCACCAAGGATACGGATACCTTCTACGTAGGGGATAACACGGGTGCGGTGGTAATTGCCAACGGTAGCGTAAGTAACGCAATTTCGCTGTGTAACCGCTTTATTTTGGTGGAAGGCTTCACCTACCGCATCGGTTTTTGGTGTAAGTACGAGGACGTACTATATACCACCTCCTCTAACCTAATTATGGCGGTTCGTAAGTATAGCAACGGCAAATGGGAAACCGTTGCGGACTTAAAACTTTCGGATGACGATAGCAAAACCCCCTTCTTCCAAATGGGTGTTAGTGAAAAGGGTTGGACGTACGTTACTTCCACCTTCACCTTTGCGGACGACGGGGATAACGTTAAGTTAGAACAGGAAAGTTTTGACTTACTGTTACAACTTTATCAAATACAAATTGGGCGCATGGTAATTGACGAAGTATCTTGCTACCCCGTAACCCATACCCCCGAAAACGAAAAGGACGAACAATACTACACCCGTTACGAAACCGACCGTTTTAACGTGCCCAACTTTGTAGTTTTACAAAATGGAAGCGGCGCGTATCAAGCGGATTTGGGAACTTCGGGCGTGGATGCAGCGAAAACCCAAATTACCTATTCGGTAGCCGAAGGTAGCGGATATTCGCTAACGAACGGCAATAAAACCCTAACCTTTACTAATGACGGGATTTATACCGTAACCGCGCACTTTGCAACCGAAAACGTGCACGGCAACCATAGCCACACCAAAACGGTAGATATTACCCAAACGGTAAAGGTTCGTTCGAGTTCGGAAACCGTAACCGTAATATATTATGACGAAAACGGCACTTGGCTGGATACCGGCTCCATGGCAAACGGTATCGGTAAAACGATTACCCCCAACACTATGGGCTTATCCAAGGCCGGTTACCGCTTAGACGGGTGGTATTACGAAGAAGACGGTCAGTTTGCTTACCTGCATAAAAATGAATCCTTAACCCTAAAGGACTATACCGTAACCTTAAAGCCAAGATACACCCAGCTAATCTACGATGAAGAAATTTACGGCGCGATCACTACCGACCAAGAAACGGGCGCGTACCAAGAAGCATACGACTTTGGTAACAAAGATATGTGGGCAGGTTGGACGAATAAAACCGGCATGGTTTCCTTCCAAAGCGGGGATATCGATAACTGGAACGACGATAAGGTAATATTATCCTCCCCCAACTATGGGGATGGCAAAACCGCCCATAACGCGCACTATCACTACGCAATGGATTTACAACGCGGTGTAACTTACTACCTATCGGGTAGAATACAAATTGGAAACGCAGTCATTAAAAACGTGGGTGCTTGCGAACTGTGGTTTGGTATTACCGAAACTTCGGCAGATTCGCCCAGAGCAACCCCCACCAACGTCGTATGCCAGTTGGATACTTACGTTGGGCAAGGGAAATCCCTTTCTAATTACGACGAATACGTGCTGCAAACGTTCACAGTTCCCGAGGACGGGATGTACTTCTTCAGCATCTTTGCTTGGGGTGTTTTGGAATTAACGGACGTAACCCTTTCGCAATTCTCCATTCGCGGTGCAGAGGCAGGCGATGCAAAAGTGAACTTTGCGGGCTATTCCTCCCTTATTACTACCAAAGTTGGTAAAACCGCGTATTTGCCCTATATCTCCATTCCCGGTAAAAAGGTGGAAGGCTGGCAACAACGCGTGCCCGTTCGTGGTAACGAAACCAACACCTTTATTTACCCCATGGGCATTCAGCTTTGGGCAAACGTAAAGGGGAACTTTACCGAATATATCCCCTATATTACCAAAACGTACGAATACGGCAGTATCGCAAGCAGTAATAACCTGTTAAAGGATTTTGGTACGCGTCCGGGCGCGTTATATACGGACGATCGCCCCCTAAAAAACTCGTTGGAATGGAATACGTTTGGGGAAAGCGACGCAAACGCTTCCGCCGTATGGGATGCGGTAAACCACACCGCAACCTTCCAAGTAGATTACTTAGGCAAAGTGTTTACTGATAAGCAAGAGCAGAAATCTAAATCGGGTTATTACAACTATCCCGTATATTTGGAAGCAGGAAAAAGCTACGTTCTAAAAACCACGATTAGTTTTGATGAATTCTATTATAACACTTCCGGCTCCTGTGGGGCGAGTGTTACGGTGTTCGGTGGTAGATATATTGGCGAAACATTTAACACTAGTTCGGATGACAACTATTACACTGTAGAAAGCCGTATCTGCCCCATCCTTGGATACGATTCGGGTACTTACGGCAACACGATCCAGTCCCCCGGAAAACTGTTAACGAACGGCAGTCAGGATTTTGCCACAACCTTTACCGCGCCCGAAACCAAAACCTATTACGTTTGCTTTAGGGTTTGGGGATGTCTTGTGGCTACAAACCTGGCATTCTCCAACGTTTCCTTAACCGCCGTGGAAATGAACGCGGCGCAAAGCGAATATAACTACTTGGGGATTACGGGCAACGGTACCATTGACGCATCCATTATGAATGACACCTCCGGTTGGACGTCGAGCTCTATAAAATATAGTGAATGCGTAACCTATAACAACGCAACGAATAGCATTAACCTAAATTTCAACAAAATGACGCACGACGGTACTTCCTGGTCGGGTAATCACGAATGGGCCTATTTGCAGAAAAAGGTGCATCTTACCAAGGGCACTTACGAACTTTCCGCCGAGTTTACCATTCGGAAAATGGCGTTATCCACCGGCGGTGGTGCGATATTCCAAATGTTCTTATCCACTAACTCGCAATTTGGTAACGGTACGGCGGATGACACCGGGTATTTGATTCACGGCTCGGCAATGGGTTGGGCACCGAAGACGTATACCTCCAACATGCCTGCCGTTGAAGGGGGTACGAAGATAGAGCCGTTGTATCACGCAACAAGAAAAACGCATTTCTCCATCTCCGCGGAAGGGGACTTCTACTTCTATTTGCAAATGTGGGCGCCTTACTATTTAGATGCAACTATTACTGACATTGCCATTAAGCCTTGTTATAATAATGAAAAAATGGACCAGGTGGTAGACCGCATTGCGGGCGCGGTGGCCTGGGACTTTAAGTGGGATAACGATGGGGATCATTGGCCTGCCAATGTTAGCACGGATACCCTTATCGTCAACGGGGATTATACCGAAGAAAATACTAAACTGCTGGCCGAAGGAAAGGAAAAAGCCGCCTTTGCCGCCGTTGCCGTAAAAAGTGTGTATTTAACCGCAGGGGTGCGCTATAAACTTTCCGCAACCTTTTCGGTAAGTCAGTTTATTCCGTACAGGGATAACTCCGGCGCAAGGATGGAAGTGTTCCTTGCGGATATGGGGCAACTCCAAGATAATCAATACGGGAGTTCAACGGTAAATAACCGTATTCAAAGTTCGGCTATCGGGTATGAGATAGAGGACGCTTACGACTACGCGCTAATCCCGTATAGAGGTGCCGTTTCGGATCAAAACCTTACTTCCTATTACGTGCCCCAGCGTTCGGGTGAATTTTTGCTGGTATTCCGCTGTTGGAATGCGGAAATTGCTACCGCAAACATTTCTAAAATTCGCCTAACCCCCGTGGCGGAAGATAATATGATTCCCCCCGTAAATAACGCCAAAAACTGGCAAACTACAAATGGTTCTGGACTTTGGGTCGGTGACGGAACCACACAATATACCATGCTGGAACAATCTTCGGGAACGTTAGTTGTTTCGGCTACGGCTTATAAAGGTTCGGGCAATTACCGTTATGGGGGTAATTACATCATGGGTTCTATGCCCGTAACCTTGAAAAAGGGTGTTAATTATCGCTTATCCTTTACCATGGGAATTGAAGGGAATTTCGGCTTATTGCAGACCGCCGTTTCTAATAGCGGAGAAGAACCTGCTTTTGCAGGTTTTATGGTAAAGAACGTAAAATCCGGGCAGAGTTTAGAAAACGAAATTACTTTGGTGAAATTGGGTTACGTGGGCGGTACGTATACCAATAAGGATTATTTGCAGTACGAAAACGACGTGTTATCTTCCTTCTTGGGAAGTTATACGGATAACCGCATAGAAACGGGTTTACACGCGTTTAGTGGGGAATTTACCCCCACCGAATCGGGTATTTACTACGTACACTTCAATCTTTGGGCGTTTACCAGCGGAACCATCCGCCTTTACAGCGCTTCCTTAGTGGAAGTGTAATAAAAAGTAGGCAGCTTTCGTGATTTTTCACAAAATATCGGCTCCCCTTTTCGTAAGGGGAGCCGATTTTCTTATTTTTTGCCTTTTTCATGCCTTGCCTACATAAAAGCCTCCCCTGTGTAAGGGGAGGTGTCAAGCATTGCTTGACGAAAGGGTTGTAAAACCTCCTCCTTTGGGGGAGGTGGCAAGGCAAAGCCTTGACGGAAGGAGTTTATTCGCATCTTTGGGTGTATCAACCAAGTAGCGTGTAAAACTACCCTTCCACCGCGAAGCGGTCCCCCTCCCCTCACAAGGGGAGGCAAGATTGAGATTCTCCGATTTGCCCGTAACACGGAAAACGTAGGGGCGAGCATTGCTCGTCCGTTTTAGATTCTCCGTTTTGCCCATCTACGGGGGTAGGCGAAGAATGACACTTTTCCTTGCCTTCCCCCTTATATAAAAAAGGGCAGAACCGCTTATTTCACTTGCCTTCCCCAGTGGTAGAAGGTGTCAAGCAACGCTTGACGGATGAGGGGGAAATCCCCTTTTCCCAAAAAAATTCCCCAGCTGAGAAGCTGGGAAATTCCATCACGAAAAACAAATTAAATTTTCACAAAAAAGGGATAGTTTTCGCTATCCGAAAGCCGATAAAGTATTTCGGCGCGTTCGTCTGCCATAAAACTTTTCCGCGCGTAACCTTTTAATTTTTCCGCGTCCTTTCGCTTGGTTAAAAGGGGCGCTTTGGCGGTGGATAGGGCAGATAAAACACTGTTTGCACCCTGTTTTATTCCAAGCAATCGCAGATAAGGCGCGTTTTTGCTGCATGCTTTTGCCGTTTTTTCCTCTATCCCCAAAAGGGCGCAGGTGGTCATTCTTCGGATACGGCTAAACACGTACCGTTTGGTTTTGGCGTTTTCTAAAAACTCGGTCAAATTGCGGGATTTGTGCAGCGCGGCATACAGGCGGTTTTCTAACCCCTCGCTGCAATCGGGCAGGGCGCGTAAACTTTTTTTGCTTTTGGTCAGCAGGGAGCAAAAAGTGCCGGCATCTACCGAAGGCAAGGTTTCGGGCAGGGCGGTATACAGTTCGGGGGAAAGCAGGGGGGTTAAATCCTTTTTCCGCCCCTCCTGAATGGCGCGGCGAATTGCCGTTCCGCTGATGTTTTCGCATTTTTCGGGCAAGGAGTCCGCATGGTAACTGCCCGTTCTTTGGTATACGTAAAAGGCAATTCCCGCTTTTTTGCACGCTTTGGCGTATTCCAACGCAAGGGTGGCGTTCGGGTTTTGCAATAGGGGGGCAAATGCGCTTTTATTTACCGCAAACAGGGCTTGTTCGCGCGCTTGGGGCAGGGATAACCCCTGTTTTAACAGCCGGTGGATTTCTTTTTGGTATTTCTTTGGTTCTTTGGTAAAAAACGCGGCGGCGTTTTCCAAAAGGGAATTATCTGCAATTTCACTGCCGCAGCACAAACACAGTTCTGCTTTTGTGCCACGGAACAAGGATATGGCACCCATGGCAAAGCGCTCGGCATTTGCTACCGCAACGGGGGTGGGCAGTTCCACAACTGCGTCTGCCCCAAAGGAAAGGGCAAGGCGCGCCCGTTTTCGCTTTTCCGTAATGGCAAGTTCTCCGCGTTGGGTAAAGTTGCCCGCCATGGCGCAAACCACCGCGTCTGCACCGGTTATAGCGCGGCATTCGCGTAAAAAGGTAACGTGCCCTGTATGAAAAGGATTAAATTCACTTACCGCAATACAAATTTTCATTTTTTACCCCGTGCCACTTTACTTTTTTATTTCAATGTACTATAATAGGAAGGAAAGGGTTTTGTAATTTCCGCCCATAGGGCGGAGGGGGAAGTGCTTTCCGCCGGCAAACCCTACTTCAGTTCTATTTTACAACATTTTTTATTATTTACAAAACGTTTTATCAAGGATAGGAGAGAAAATTATGACGAAAGTAATGGAAGCCATTAAAGCACGTGCGGCAGCACTGGGTAAAACCATTGTTCTTCCCGAAGGGGAAGATAGCCGTGTGGTTCGCGCCGCACAGGATGCCACCAAGGAAGGGATTGCAAAAATTATCTTAATCGGTAACCCCGAAGAAATTGCAAAGAATAACCCCGATATTGACCTTACGGGCGTTACGGTGATTGACCCCAAAACCAGTGAAAAGCGCGCGCAGTATGCAAACCTTTTGTTTGAACTTCGTAAAGCAAAGGGTATGACCGAGCAGCAGGCGGAAGAACTTTCTTACGACAACACGTACTTTGGTATGTTAATGCTGAAAAACGGGGATGCAGACGGGCTTGTTTCGGGCGCATGCCATTCCACGGCAAACACCCTTCGCCCCGGACTGCAAATTATTAAAACCGCAAAGGGTGCACCCCTGGTTTCTTCCTACTTCCTTATGATTGCCCCCGAATGTGGCAATCCTTTCTGCGAGGACGGCTGCTACATCTACGCGGACTGCGGTTTAGTGCAAAATCCCAGCGCGGAAGAATTGGCGGGTATTGCCATTCAATCTGCGGAAAGCGCAAAGATGATTGCGGAACTTTCCCCCCGCGTTGCTATGCTTTCGCACTCCACCAAGGGCAGTGCAAAACACGCAGACGTAGACAAGGTGTTAAAGGCTTTGGCTTTGGCAAAAGAACAGCGCCCCGAACTTAATATTGACGGCGAAATGCAATTAGACGCGGCAATCGTTCCTTCGGTTGCGGCAAGCAAGGCGCCCGGAAGTGCTGTTGCCGGACATGCCAACGTTTTGGTTTTCCCCGATTTGGATGCAGGGAACATCGGATACAAGCTTACCGAACGCTTGGGCGGTTTCCAAGCGGTAGGCCCCCTTTGCCAAGGCTTTGCAAAACCCATTAACGATTTAAGCCGCGGTTGCCATGCGGAAGACGTAGTTGCCGCTGTTGCCATCACTTGCTTACAAACCCAAATTTAAGGAGAAAAAGTTATGAAAATTTTAGTAGTAAACGCAGGTAGTTCTTCGTTAAAATACCAACTGATTGACAGCGAAACCGAAAAGGCAATCGCAAAGGGCGGATGCGAACGTATCGGCATTGCAGGTTCTTTGTTAAAGCACAAAACCGCGAAGGGTGAAGTAGTTATTGAAAAGGAAATGCCCGACCATACCGTTGCCGTTTCCTTGGTTTTAGAAACCTTGGTTCACCCCGAACACGGCGTAATTTCTTCTATGGACGAAATCGGCGCGGTAGGCCACCGCGTGGTACACGGAGCAGAAGAATTTGATAGTTCGGTAGTTATCACGGACGAAATTATGGAAAAAATTATCGCGAACAGCGATTTGGCGCCCTTGCACCAACCCGCAAACGTAATCGGGATTAACGCGTGCAAAGCGGTTATGCCGAACGCCCCCATGGTTGCGGTGTTTGATACGGCGTTCCACGCAAAAATGCCCGACTACGCGTTTATGTACGCCCTGCCTTACGAAGATTATAAGGAACTGAAAGTGCGCCGTTACGGTTTCCATGGTACTTCGCACAAGTACGTTTCGGAAGAAGCAGCAAAGTTTATGGGCAACCCCAACGCAAAAATTATTACCTGCCACTTGGGTAACGGTTCTTCCATCACCGCGGTAAATGCGGGTGTTTCGGTGGATACTTCCATGGGCTTTACTCCCTTGGAAGGTGTACCCATGGGTACGAGAAGTGGGGACGTAGACCCTGCGGTTATTGAATACCTTGCAAACAAAAAGGGTATGGACGTAGGCGCTGTTCTTTCCTACCTGAATAAAAAGAGCGGTGTTGCAGGTGTTTCGGGCGTTTCCAGCGACTTCCGCGATTTGGCGGCGGCTGCAAACGAAGGGAATTATCGTGCAAAACTTGCGTTGGATACCTTCTGCTATAAAGTAAGAAAGTACGTGGGTGCTTACGCTGCGGCTATGAACGGCGTGGATTGCATTGTGTTCACCGCAGGCATTGGCGAAAATACCGTTTCGGTAAGAAAGGACATCATGGCAGGTTTAACCTATCTTGGTGCAACCATTGACGAAGGGAAGAACGCCCTGAAAAACGACGGTACCATTCACGATATTTCGGGTGCGGACAGCAAAGTGAAAGTTTTGGTTATTCCCACCAACGAAGAACTGGTTATCGCACGCGAAACCTACGCATTGGTTAAATAACGAACTGCAAGGGTAAAAAAGTGCCGCAAGGTGCTTTTTAGCACTTGCTTTGCAAAGCATAAAAACATAAATTTTACACGAGTTTTCGGGTTGGCGGCATGCGCGTTTACGCGCGTACCGCTTTTCCCTTGTGGGGTAACGATGTATATAGAAAATCCCATATATTTTAAGCGCAACATCCTAAGATACGGGGCTGTTTCCTTGGTTTTGCAGGCAGGGCTTTTGGCTTTGCTTTCCATTCGTTCGCAAGCGGGAAATTTTGCCTTTCTGCTTTATATCCTTATCGTGCTGTTTTCTCTATCGGTATGGGTCTTTTTGTTTTGGAGAAACGTGGAAATTGCGCGCTCCTTTACCCTGCGGATTAAGGATGGAGAAGTGTTTTTGCGACGCGGATTTATCGTAAAGGAAACGCAAACCTTTCACGCGTCCGAAATTACCCGCCTTTCGGTAAAGGGAAAGGGTGAGTTTGCAAACATTACGCTGTTTTTGAACGAACGCAAAATTGTTGCACTATGTCAACCCGTGTTCGTGTTACAGGCGATACTGGCGGAGCTTCCGCAGGAAGGGGAAAAACTATGAAAAGATTTCGTCAAAGTTTATATCCCGTTGTCTTCCGCACTTTGCAAGCAACGCTTGGCGGTTTTGCCGTTTACTTGGCGATTTCCACAAGTTTTTACGGCAACTTATTGATGCTTTGCCGTGGGGAATTGTTTACCGCTTGCTTTTTTGCCCTTGCTTTGGGGGCGCTTGTGTGCTGTATCGGCTTGATTGACGATTTGCGTTTGGATATATACACACATGAAAAAATGCTTGCCTTTGCTGCACACGGCAGGGTTCCCACGTTTTCTTCCTTTATTACGAAGGATAAAATTTTACGCGTCAGTTATACCGCAGGGCCTTTGGCAAGACTTTTAAAAACGCGGAAACTGCAAATTATTACGGCGGATATGCGCCGTGTGGTATATTTGAAAGAAAAGGACGTAGCCACCGTTGCCGCCTGTTTGCCCGAACGCTTTGCAAAAGCGATTGCGGCGGCGGAACAGAAAGATTCCGCAAGGCAGCAAGGGCTTGCGTTTGGGTTTTCCCTGTGGGAAGGTCCCCGGCTTGCCGTAAAGTTTTTTATTTCCGCTTTTGCATTGCTTTGCGCTGTGTATCCGGCAGCCGTTGGTATTCTGATAGGTAACGGCGTTTCCCTGAAAGGCGCCTTTCCCACCCTTTCTTTTGGCTTAGCGGCTTTGGCAATTTTCGGGATTGCCGTAGGGGCAATTTTAGCCCTTGCAATTTTCATTTGCGCTTGCAAATGGCTGGTTTTGTATTTACTGGGCGTAAACTACGCGGTAGTAAAAGAAAACGGATTTATTTCGGTAACTTACGGCAAAGTCGTGTGTCGTATACACGGCGTTCGGGAGGACCGATTGCGCATGATTCGCACCACTTCCTTCTTTTTGCCCCCCTTCCAATCCTTAAAAACGGTATCTTTATACTTTGCGGAAGGGAAACGCAGGATGGTTCTTCCCGTTGCGTTCCGCGCGCTTTCTCCCTTGGAAAAGGGAAAACTGTTAGAACTGTTCCCTGCTTTTGCGGAAGGGGAGTTACATCCTTTCCCCCTAAAACGGTATTTGCCTACGGCTTGCGCGTTTTTGGTGTTTGGCATATTGCCCGCCACCCTGTTTGCGGCGTTGGAATCCTGGTTTGTTCTGTGGCTGTATTTGCCTTTGTTGATTGCATTTTGGCGATTAACGCGCGTGCGTGCCGCAGGGGAAACCGAGCATGCTATCACTTATAAAAAGGGAATTTTGGGTAATTCCTGCCGTACGGTGAAAAAAGCGGATATCAGCAGCGCAAAAATTTCCGCAGGTGCCTTTTCCCGACCTTTCGGTATGAAAACGCTGGAAATTCGCTTAAAAGACACCGAAACGGCAATAGAGATACCCTTACTTACTTGCGAAGAAGGGGAAAATGCGCTTTTTCTTGCAAAACATACGAAAAAGTAATTGACTTTTTTTTCTATTTCTTTTATAATAACAAGGCTGCATTGATGGGGGAATCATGGAATTTGATTTAACCGCGCTAAAAGTAAACGGAAAGTATGAAACGGATTTTTCGGGGGAAATTACTCCGGGGGAACGTTTAACCGATTTGGAAGGGTACCGTTTAACCGGTTCTATCCGCGTTTCGGGGCATCTTTCCCTTTTAAGCGACAGTTG
The DNA here is from genome assembly GCA_045651955.1 of Christensenellaceae bacterium. GTDB lineage: Bacteria > Bacillota > Clostridia > Christensenellales > Borkfalkiaceae > SIG402. Next base: position 13,322 of record JAZRTI010000026.1, read on the forward strand.
TGTGGTGGAATGTGAAGTTGTTTATACCCTTACGGGGGAATGTTTCAGATGCTTGGAACCTGCCCAAAGGGAATACACTTGCCAGTTTACCGAAGAATTTACCCCAAGGAAAGCGGAGGACAGTTACGTTTACCGTTCTAACCGTTTGATGATAGACCCTGCGGTGGAGGATGCAATTCTGCTTTCCCTGCCATCCGTGTTTACGTGCACGGAAAATTGTAAAGGGCTTTGCCCCGTATGCGGCAAAAATAAAAATGCAGGCGAATGTGCTTGCTTTGAAAACGTAGAAAATGATTGAGGAGTAAGATATTATGGCAGTACCTAAGTCAAAAGTTTCCAAACAAAGAAGAAACACCCGTGCAAGCAGCAACTCCAAGTTGACCGCACCCACCCTTGTAGAATGCCCTAATTGCCACGCAATGACCAGAAGTCATCGCGTATGCAGCAAATGCGGCTACTACGACGGCGTAAAGGTAGTAGAACAAAAAGAAAAGAAAGCGGACTAATGCAGTACGCGATTGAGTAAAAAATAAAAGGCGGGATTGGATTCCTTTTCCGTCTATTTTTTATTACTGAAAAATGGGTTTTTATACTCTTGCCGAAAACCAAAAAAATAAAGAAAAAAGTACTCCCGTTCCTTTCGGAACGGGAGCATTTTTTTTGGGGGAGTTAGGATAGATAAGCAAACTCTGCACGTGCGGTATATCGGCAAAGAATTTCATAAGGAACGGTTCCTTCTTCTTTTGCCACCAAGTCTGCCCTTCGCGTTGCACCCAAAATTTCCACCGTTGGGGAAAAAACGGGCTGCAAAAAGGAAACGTCCATACAATGCGGGGTAAACGGTCCACCCTTTCGCAATGCGCCGTCCGCATACCCAAAGCGGGTTAGCGCGTATTTACAGGGCGCAACCAGTGGTTTGCCGTACCCCAGCCGTTCGCCTGCCTTTTCCGTTCCCGTACGTAAAACGGGGGCGTGCAGGGATAGAATGGGGGAAACCCCTTCCGCACCGTAGCCGTAAAGCCCCAGCCCCACACGAACGGCGTCCAGGGAAAAACGCGTTTGGTATTGCAATGCTCCCGTTGCGCCTGCGTGTAAAAGGATATCGGGCTCCGCAGCCTTTAACGGGGCTGTGGCGCGCATAAACAGGTCGTACTGATCTAAGGTAGCCTTTTCGTTTTCCACCTCTGCAAAGTGCGTGTAAGCCCCCACCACCCGGCAAAGCGGATGGCTTTTTGCACGGCGATATAAGGCGTAGACTTCCTGTGGGCTGATGCCAAAGCGATTCATGCCGGTATTTACTTTTAGGTGTACGGAAACTTCTTTCCCTATCCGTTCTGCGGCGGAAATTACCCCCTGTAAAGCAGGGAATCCATCCACGGTAACCGTTAAATCGTGAAGAATACACGTGGCGGCCTCCTCTACGGATAGCGGTGGCGAAAAGACCAAAATGGGCAGGTTTACGCCCGCATACCGCAAAGAAATCCCTTCTTCGGTCAGCGCAACGCAAAACCCATCCACCCAAGCGTGCAAGGCGTTTGCCACCCGCTCGGCGCCGTGGCCATAGGCGTTGGCTTTGACAACAGCAAACAGTTTTGTTTTTGCACGTTCTTTCACGGCCGTTGCGTTTTGTATCAGCTTCCGTAAATCTACTGTCGCTACATTTCGTTCTGCCATAAAACCCCCTACGTTAGGATATGAAAAATGGGGGCTGTGTGTTCGCGTAAAAAAGAAAAAAGCCCCAAAAGGGCTCAAAAAACGCCCGAACCAAAGGTCGGGCGGGAAAATATCAAAGAAAAAACTGACCGTCAAGTCAACACGTTAATAAAGCCGTAAATGGTCATAAGCAAACCAAATACAATGGAGTAACCTTTGATAGCGGATAAAGGATTTACAACGTAAAATCCTACAAAAAACAGCGTGATGCCTAACAGCATAACGAGTGCAGCAATAAACTTTTTGGTCTTTAATAACTTTAAGAAGTTGTTCATAACGTCCTCCGATTTCATGGGAAAACCCCAAATTTCATACATTGTAGGAATATTGTATCACAATCCTATAGATTTTGCAAGCCTTTTTTCTTAAATTTTCGGCAAAAGGTTATTTTTTGTTAGGGGGTTCCCCTTTTATTTCGTTATGGGTAAAACATTCCCAAGGATATCCTTCACCCGGCAATGCGAAAAAGCAGTATTCCTGCCCCTGCAAGGAAAAGGCAAGGGAATGGGAAAACAAAGCGATATTTTTTGCGGCGTTATCTCCGCCCCCATATTTGCCGTCCCCCACCACAGGGTGTTTGCGGTGTGAAAACTGTGCGCGGATTTGATGGCTTCTGCCCGTAAACAAACGGATTTTTACCAAACTGATGCAGCGTTCTTTATTTTCCTGCAACAGTTGATAAGAAAGGCTTGCCGTGCGTACGCCTTTCCGCAAGGAGGTAACTACGAAAGTTTTATTCCTTGCCGAATCCTTAAACAGTAAGTCGGTTAAGGTTTCCGTTTGGGGTAGTCCTACGCCTTTTACAACCGCAAGGTAGGTTTTTTCCAAAACGTTTTCGTTGGAAAGTAGGGCAGCGGCTACCGAAGTTTTTGCATAAATCATAACGCCTGCCACGTTGCGGTCCAGCCTGTGTACGGTGTATAATCGGGGCAATAAAAGTTGTTTTGCCAACAAGTCGGGGAAGGTGTTTTCCCCCTCTTCGGATAAAACACCCGCAGGCTTTACCGCTACGGTAAACTGCGGGCAGTCGTATAAAATTTCTATCATTTTTTCAAGTTTCTGTTTTTAAGGAATTCGCCTACGCGGCGCAACGCTTCCTTGATATGCGCAACGCTGTAACAGTAAGATGCGCGCACAAAGCCTTCTCCCCCCTTACCAAATGCAGTGCCGGGAACCAGTGCCACGTGCTGTTCGGCAAGCAATGCCTCGCAAAATTCTTCACTGGTCATGTGGGTAGAAGTTATGCAGGGGAACGCATAAAAGGCGCCCCGCGGATTGCGGCAGGTCAGCCCCAGTTCGGTAAATCCCGAAACGATAAACCGCCTTCTCATATCGTATTCTTCCAGCATTTCTTTCATGTCCTCATCACATTCGGTCAGCGCGGTAACCGCTGCATTTTGCGATAGGGTAGGTGCGCACATAATGGCGTACTGGTGAATTTTGGTAATCTGTGAAATAATTTCCTTGGGACCGGCCGCAAAACCCAGCCGCCAACCCGTCATGGAAAATGCTTTGGAAAACCCGTTCACAACCACCGTACGTTCGCGCATGCCGGGTAAAGATGCAATAGAAACGTGTTTCACCCCGCCAAAGGTCAGTTCTGCATAAATTTCATCCGAAATTACAAATACATCCGTATTCCGCAATACTTCGGCAATTTCTTCCAAATCTTTTTTTTCCATAATTGCCCCCGTGGGGTTGCAAGGATAAGGAAGAATTAAAACTTTGGTTTTTTCGGTCAGCGCCGCTTTTAAGTCGCGTGCGGTCAACTTAAATTCGTCTTCCGCTTTGGTTTCAATAATAACGGGAACACCGCCCGCAAGGGAAGTCATGGGTTCGTAACAAACGTAACTGGGCTGGGGAATAATCACTTCATCCCCGGGCGCAATCATGGCGCGTAGGGCTGCGTCTATTGCTTCACTGCCGCCCACGGTAATTAAAATTTCTTCGCTTGCGTCATACGAAAGGGAGAATTTGCGTTGCATATACGCCCCAACCGTTTCACGCAATTTCAGGGTTCCGCGGTTGGCAGAATACTTGGTTTTACCTTGCTCCAACGCGTCAATCCCCGCAGCACGAATTTTCCAGGGCGTGGCAAAATCGGGTTCGCCCACCCCTAAGGAAATTACGTCCTGCATCTGCTCTGCAATATCAAAAAATTTTCGGATGCCCGAAGGTTTCATGCTTAAAACTTCGGGATTCAGTCTTTTTTCGTAGTCCATATTTTTATACCAAAACTTCACGGTCGTCCTTTTGTTTATCAATTAAAACCACGTCCGTATCCTTGTATCTTCTCAAAACGAAATGCGTTGCGGTGGAAAGCACCGAATCAATGGTGGAAAGTTGCTTTGCAACGAACATTGCCACCTCCTGAAAGGTTTTGCCGCGCACAATAACGCACAGGTCGTATCCACCGCTCATTAAATAAACGGATTCAACTTCGGGGAATTGCATTACCTTGCCGGCAACTTCTTCAAACCCAAGCCCTGCTTTGGGGCTTACACGCAGTTCTATCAGTGCGGAAACGCCCGTGGTGTCCACCCGTTCCCAGTCTACTACTGCTTTATATGCACGGATAATTCCATCTTTTTCCAACGCGTCCATTTCTTTTGCTACCGCCTCCTTGCTTTCGCCAAGAAGAACAGAAAGTTCTTCTAAGGAAGTTCTTGCGTTTTTGGAAAGAAGTTTTAACAGTTTCGTGTTCATAGGTGTTCTCCTTGTGCGCCCGGCAAATTTATTGCCATAATACGCATTTTTTGTGATTATACCACATTTCCCCCGTGGGTGCAAGGCATATAAGGGCAAATTTTATAAATTTTATTCTCTGAAAAAGAAAAATCGCAAAAATATACAAAAAAGCACCGTAATCCGCTTGCTTTTTTATGAAAAAGGTGTTATCCTTTACGAGCAAACGCGAAGAGTGCGCAAGGAAATTGCCACGCGTTTCTTCTATCATATTGGGGTGTCGCCAAGCGGTAAGGCTACGGACTCTGACTCCGTCATTCGGGAGTTCAAATCTCTCCACCCCAGCCACGTCAAAGCAAGGCCTTTGGTCTTGCTTTTTTGCTTGCAAAAAAGCAAAGGACGTTACGGCCTGCTTTTCCTTTTTCCCAAAAAATTTTTCTTTTAGAAAAATCTTCTTGGGAGCCCTATGATTTATAAAAGCCTTTTGCTACCAAGCAAAGGGCTTTGTTTTTGCCTTGTGGCAAAAATTAAATCCCTTTGCATTTTGCAAAGTCTTTGCTATATCGCTACGGTGTAAAGGGGGTCCGAAATAACGTGACGCTTTGCCTTGGAAACCAAGGCTTTCGCTAATCCGTCGCGTAAAACGCTCCTTGCAAATCTCTCCACCCCAGCCACGTCAAAGCAAGGCCTTTGGTCTTGCTTTTTTGCTTGCAAAAAAGCAAAGGACGTTACGGCCTGCTTTTCCTTTTTCCCAAAAAAATTTTTCTTTTAGAAAAATCTTCTTGGGAGCCCTATGATTTATAAAAGCCTTTTGCTACCAAGCAAAGGGCTTTATTTTTAGATAAAAATAAAAGGGAAATTATGAAAAAAGGCGTAATTTTGATAAAAAAACCGAAAAACGGCTTGCTTTCCCATAGGGAAAGGGGTATAATAGAAACGGTTTTTTGCTACCCCCAAAGTGTTTGCGTAAAGGTGAGTTTTTTCCACGCGCAAATGCTGTGTGCGTGGCGGCAAAGCCTTACGGAAAACGGCTTTATGCAAAAGCACCCCGAAAAGGGGAACGCTTTTTATGTAACAGCACTTTAAAAAGGGAAATGTTTTCCCAAAAACCCCAACAAAATTTTTATAAAAAGTACGATTGTTTAGTTGACTTTTACACTTTACCGTGGTAAAATGGTAAAGAATTAAAGTGAATGTCTTTTTTTCGCCCCCGAAAAACGTGGCGAAAAGGGGAGAAAGGATTTGATATGCAAAATTTTTCGTTTGAACAATTCAATCCGTTTTTTAATGCGGTGGCAGGCTTAACTTCCGCAAAGGAAGTGCGCACGTTTTTTGAGGACGTATGTACCATTAAGGAACTGATGGATATCACCCAACGCTTGCAAGTGGCGTCCCTGCTAAAAGAAGGGAAAAACTATCAAGAAATTTCCAAGACCACGGGCGCAAGCACTGCAACCATCAGCCGTGTAAACAAATGCCTGTTATACGGCAGCGGCGGTTATAATCTGGTGCTGAATAAGGAAGGAGGAAACAAATAATGGCTGATATTCTTTCCGTTTTAACGGCAACCGAAAAAATATCCTTATCCCTTCGCGCTTTGTACGCGGAAAAGGGATACGGACAATATAAGATGAGCAAGTTTGAAGAATACGACCTGTACGCAAAAAATAAGGAGTTTTTAACTTCGGATTCGGTAATCACCTTTACGGATACGGACGGGCGATTGCTTGCGTTAAAGCCGGACGTAACCTTATCCATTATCAAAAACACCAAGGAAACCCCCGAAGGGAAAACCAAGGTATATTACAACGAAAACGTGTACCGTTTGCATAAGGGCACGGGCGCGTTCCGCGAACTGGCGCAAGTGGGCGTGGAAACCATGGGGGACGTAACCGAACAGGACGTGGTGGAAACCTTGCTTTTGGCAAAGGAAAGCCTAAACTTATTATCTGACGCCACCGTTTTGGAAGTTTCGCATTTGGACGTAGTTACGGGTTTGGCAGAAGCGTACGGGCTTACTGCCGAAGGGAAAAAGGACTTTTTCCTTGCCCTTGCGGATAAAAACGAGCAAGCGGCAAAAAGCGTTGCGGAAGCCGAAAATTTAACCGAAACGCAAACCGAAAACCTTACCCTTTTAACCACCTTATACGGTAATGCTTTAGAAGTATTGCCCCTGCTTTCTCGCTTTGGGGTGGACGGAAAAACCAAGGCGGCGGTTGCGGAATTTTCGGGCGTGCTAACCGCCTTATTAAATGCGGGCGCAACGAACGTGTACGTGGATTTTTCGGTGCTGAACCACCAAAACTACTATAACGGCATTGCGTTCAAGGGATTTGTTAAGGGTGTGCCTACGGGCGTTTTATCGGGCGGTCAGTACGATAGATTGATGCAAAAAATGAAAAAGCGCAGTAAGGGTATCGGATTTGCCGTTTACCCGGACGAACTGGTAAAAATTTACGCGGGGGAAAGAAAGTAATGGAAACGCTGAATATTGCCCTTCCCAAGGGGCGTTTGGGGGAAAAGGTTTACGCGCTGTTTGAAGCGGCAGGTTTTCCTTGCCCCGCCATTAAGGAAAACAACCGCAAACTGATTTTTGAAAACAAAGAAGTAGGCGTACGTTATTTTTGGGTAAAGCCTTCGGACGTAGCCATTTACGTAGAACGCGGCGCTGCGGATATCGGCGTTTGCGGCAAGGATATCTTAAACGAATACCGCCCGGACGTGTACGAACTATTAGACCTTGGTATGGGCAAGTGCGATATGTGCGTTGCCGGCAAGGCGGATTTTGTGGATGATAGAAACCGTACCTTAACCGTGGCCACTAAGTTTTCGCGCATTGCAAAGGAATACTACGCTACGCAAGGTCGGGATATTGACATTGTTCATCTAAACGGCAGTATTGAAATTGCACCTATTTTGGGGCTTTCGGATGTTATCGTGGATATTGTGGAAACGGGTACTACGCTAAAAGAAAATAACCTGGTGGTGTTAGAACGGTTTTTGCCCATTTCTGCAAGGCTGATTGCAAACAAAGCCAACTATAAATTCCGCTTTTCCATGATTGAACGGGTAAAGCAAGGCTTGAAGGAATTAACGGAGAAAAACAAATGATTCGTATTGTAAAGGACGGCGAAAACAGCCGTGAAGAAATATTTGGCGTGCAGCAAGCCGCAAAAAGGGACGTATCCGCTATCGTAAAGGATATCTTGGCGGAAGTAAAAGCACGTGGGGACGAAGCATTAAAGGAATATACCAAGCGTTTTGACGGGGCGGATGTAACCGACCTGAAAGTTTCCTTAGAAGAAATACAGGAAGGGGTATCTAAGGTAGAACCCCGCTTTTTGGACGTATTGAAAAGGGCGGCGGCAAACATCCGCGCTTTCCACGAAAAGCAAAAGAATGTGGGTTTTAGAATGGAAGAAGGCGGCAAAGTGATTGGGCAAAAAGTCATTCCCGTAGAAGTTACCGGGTTATATGTTCCCGGCGGTACGGCGGCGTATCCTTCTACCGTACTGATGGATGCCATCCCTGCGAAAATTGCAGGGGTGCCACGTGTGGTAATGGTAACCCCCCCGAACAAGGAAGGGAAAATCAACCCCGTTATTTTGGCGGCAGCCCATATTGCGGGCGTGGACGAAATTTATAAGGTGGGCGGTGCGCAAGCGATTGCCGGTCTTGCATTCGGTACGGAATCCCTGCCCAAAACAGATAAAATCGTGGGTCCGGGGAACGCCTTTGTTGCCGAAGCCAAAAAGCAAGTGTACGGCGCCGTTTCTATTGATATGATTGCAGGCCCCAGTGAAATTCTTGTGGTGGCAGACGGCAAAAACCGCCCCAAGGATATTGCGGCGGATCTGCTTTCCCAAGCCGAACACGATAAAATGGCAAGCGCGGTGCTGATTACGGACAGCGCAGATTTTGCCAAGGCGGTTGCTGCGGAAATAGAAAACCAAATTCCCACGTTAGAACGTGCGGAAATTGCGCGCGCAAGCATTGACGATAACGGCAAGATTATCGTAACCGAAAATTTGGAGCGCGCAATCACCGTTGCCAACGCTATTGCCCCCGAACATTTGGAACTGTGTGTGGAAGACCCCTTCCGCTACTTAGAACAAGTAAAGCACGCGGGCTCGGTATTCCTTGGTAGATACTGCCCCGAAGCGTTGGGGGATTACTTTGCAGGCACCAACCACACCCTGCCCACCAGCGGAACGGCGCGGTTTTCCAGCCCCCTTTCGGTGGATGATTTCGTAAAGAAAACGCAGTATATTTACTACGATAAATCCGCTTTGGAAGAAGTGTGCAGGGACGTAGAATATTTTGCAAAAAAAGAAGGGCTTACCGCCCACGCAAAAAGTGCGGTAATCCGCTTTGAGGAATAAACGTATGAGCCGCTTTTTAGTGCCCGAAAGGGAAAACTTAGTGCCTTACGTTCCCGGGGAACAGCCCAAGGAACGCAAGTACGTAAAACTGAATACGAACGAATCTCCCTTTCCCCCTTCGCCCACGGCAATTGCCGAAGGGGAAAAGGAATTATCCCTTTTACAGCTGTATCCCGACCCCGAATGTTCCCGTTTAAGGGAAGCGGTGGCAAACCGCTACGGCGTAAGGGAGGAGCAGGTGATTATGACCAACGGCTCGGACGAAGTATTGCAATTCGCTTTTGCGGCGTACTGCAATCAAAGTACTCCTGCCGTGTTCCCCGATATTACCTACGGGTTTTACAAGGTATTTGCAGACCTTTACAGCCTGCCCAAAACCGTGATTCCCTTAAAAGAAGATTTTACCATGGATTTACCTGCGCTGACCAAAGCAAAGGGAACGCTGTTTATCGCAAACCCCAACGCACCCACAGGTATTCCCCTTACCAAAAAAGAAATTGAAGGGCTACTGAAAGCAAACCTTAGTCGCATGGTTGTGGTGGATGAAGCGTACGTGGATTTCGGCGCGGAAAGCGTGGTGGATTTGATTGATACCTACGATAACCTTTTGGTAACCCAAACGTTCAGTAAATCCCGTTCCATGGCGGGTGCGCGCCTTGGGATGGGTTTTGCAAGCGCAGGGATTATTGCAGATTTGAACCGCATCCGTAATTCGGTAAACCCCTATAACGTCAACCGCGTAACGGCGGCGGCAGGCGTGGGCAGTTTGTTTGACGAAGGGTATTTCCAAAACAACTGCAAGCAAATTATTGCGGTGCGCGAACAAACCGCGCAAGCCTTAAAGCAACTGGGCTTTACCCTAACCCCATCAACAGCCAACTTCCTTTTTGCCAAGCACGAAAGGGTTGGTGGGGAAGAAATTTATCGTAAACTAAAAGAAAAGGGCGTACTCGTCCGCCACTTTACGGGCGAACGCATCAAAGAATATAACCGCATCACCGTAGGCAGCGCCGAAGATATGCAAGCGTTTCTTACCGCGTTAAAGGAGATTGTATGAGAAACTTTGAATTAAAAAGAAAAACGAACGAAACGGATATTACCCTTGCTTTGGAATTGGATGGGCAGGGCAATTCCCAAATTTCTACGGGCTGTGCGTTTTTAGACCATATGCTGTGCCTGTTTGCCCGCCACGGAAAGTTCAATCTTACCGTGGAATGCAACGGGGATACGGACGTGGATTTTCATCACACCACCGAAGATATCGGCATTTGTTTGGGGCTTGCTTTTAAGGAAGCTCTGGGGGATAAGCGCGGTATTCGCCGCTATGGCAGCAGTATTCTTCCTATGGACGAGGCCCTTTCTATGACTGCCCTGGATTTTTCGGGCAGAAGTTTTTTCAAAAGCGAACTGAACGTGAAAGCGGATAAGGTGGGGGATTTTGATACCGAACTGGTACACGAATTTTTCCAGGCGTTTGCTTCTAATGCAGGGGTAACCTTGCACATCCGTCAGCTTGCGGGGGAAAACGCGCACCACATTTTGGAATGTGTGTTTAAGGGCGTTGCGGTGGCTGTTCGCCAGGCGGTGGAAATTGATCCCCGTTTCGCAACCGAAATTCCTTCTACCAAAGGGGTGCTTTAATGGTTGCTATCGTAGACTACGGCGTGGGGAATTTGTTTTCTTTACAAAGTTCTTTCGCCGCCATAGGGGAAACCGCCGTAATTACGGGGGATGCGCAAACGTTACTTGCCGCCGACCGCGTAATTTTGCCCGGCGTGGGCGCGTTTGAGGATGCAGCCAAAAAATTAAAGGAAAGCGGTTTAGACGCCGTTGTTCGCCAAATTGCAAAAAACGGCACCCCCCTTATGGGAATTTGCCTTGGAATGCAAATGCTGTTTGAAAAAAGTTACGAGTTTGGCTGTTGGCAGGGTTTAGGTTTAATCCCCGGGGAAATTCGCCCGATTGCAGACGTAATTCCCAAGGAATATAAAATTCCGCATATCGGCTGGAACGCCCTTCGCTTTCAAGGGGAAAAGCATCCCTTGTTTCAGTATTTAACCGAAGGGGAGCACGTGTATTTTGTACATTCCTTTTACGCCACGCACTGTCAAGATAGCGTGATTGCGGATACCGAATACGGCGCGTATTTAACCGCCGCCGTGGCAAAAGGGAACGTAATGGGTTGTCAATTCCACCCCGAAAAAAGCGGAAAGGCAGGGCTTTCTATCTTAAAATCCTTTTGCGAAATGGGAGGGGTGAAAGTATGAACCTTTTTCCCGCAATTGATATTGTAGCCGGTAAAGCGGTTCGCCTTTATAAAGGGGACTATAGCCAAATGACGGTGTATAACGATAACCCCGTAGAAGTAGCCCGGGATTTTAAGGCGCAAGGCGCAAAATATATGCACCTTGTGGATTTGGAAGGGGCAAAAAGTGGGGAAACCCCCAACTTGGAAACCGTAAGAAAGCTAAAGGAAGCCTTCGGCGGCTTCGTGGAAGTGGGCGGGGGCATCCGTTCTATGGAAGTTATTTGCCGCTATCTATCCATGGGGATAGACCGCGTTATTTTAGGTACGGCGGCGGTAGAAAATCCCGAATTTTTAGAAGAAGCCGTACGCGTTTACGGGGATAAAATCGCCGTGGGCGTGGATATTAAGGATGGCTTTGTTGCCATTAAGGGTTGGCAGGAAACATCTTCGCTAGAAGCCTTTGCCTTCCTGCGCCGCTTACAGACTTTGGGCGTTAGCACGGTAATTTGTACGGATATCAGTAAGGACGGCGCCATGCAAGGAACTAACCTTGCGTTATACCAAAAAATGCAAAGCGAACTCAATATGCAAATCGTGGCTTCGGGGGGTGTTTCCACCCTTTCGGACGTAGAAAACTTAAACAGTTACGGCTTGTACGGGGCAATTATCGGCAAGGCGTATTATACCAAAGCGTTTTTATTAAAGGACGCATTGGAGGTGGCAAAATGATTTCCAAACGCATTATCCCGTGCCTGGACGTAAAGGACGGCAGGGTAGTAAAAGGCGTAAACTTTTCGGGGCTTAGCGACGTAAATTCCCCCGTTGCCTTAGGGCAGTATTATTCGGAAAACGGCGCGGACGAGCTGGTGTTTTACGATATTACCGCTTCCAGCGAAAACCGTGGGCTGTTCACGGATATTTTAAGGGAAGTGGCGCGCACCATTTTTATTCCCCTTACGGTAGGGGGCGGTATCAACGCCCTATCCGATTTTGAACGGGTACTTTCGTGTGGGGCGGACAAGGTAAGCGTAAACTCGGGCGCAATCAAAAACCCCAACCTAATTTACGAAGCAGCCAAACGCTACGGCAGCCAATGCGTGGTGCTTTCGGCAGACGTAAAACGGGTAAACGGCAAATATACCGTGTTTTCTAAGGGCGGCAGGGAAAATACGGGTATGGACGCGATAGAATGGATTGTGCGCGGCGTGGAAAACGGTGCAGGGGAAATTGTACTGAACTCCATTGATACGGACGGGGTGAAGGGCGGTTTTGATATCCCCATGCTCTCCGCTGTTTGCGAAAGGGTAAACGTACCCGTAATCGCTTCGGGCGGCGCGGGAAACATCCAACACTTTGTAACTTTGTTTGAAACACTGCCTAAGGTAGACGCAGGGCTTGCCGCAAGCATCTTTCACTTTGGGGAAGTAAAAATTAACGACTTAAAAACCGAACTGAAAAAGAAAAATATTCCCGTAAGGATATAGGTAAATACAATGAATTTAGACGAATTGAAATTTGATGAAAAAGGCTTAATCCCCGCTATCGTGGTGGACGAAGTAAGTAAAAAGGTGTTGACCTTGGCGTATATGAACCGCGAAAGTTTAGAAATTACCTTAAAGGAAAAGCGCACCTGCTTTTTCTCCCGCTCCCGTCAAAAGTTATGGCGTAAGGGAGAAACCAGCGGTAACGTGCAGGACGTAGTTTCCATAACCGCGGATTGCGATAAAGACGCGCTTACCGTGGTGGTTCGCCCCCACGGCCCCGCTTGCCACACGGGGGAAGAATCCTGCTTTTTTAACCCCGTTTGGGAAAACGAAGAACGCCACGAATTTTCCCTGCAAGGCTTAATGCAAATGCTTGTGGGCAGAAAGGTGGAAAAAAAGGAAGGCAGTTATACCACCTACCTGTTTGAAAAGGGTTTGGATAAAATTCTAAAAAAGGTGGGGGAAGAATGTACCGAAGTTATCATTGCCGCAAAAGCGCAGGATAAAGCGGAAACCATCTATGAAATTGCAGACCTTACCTATCACGTAATGGTTTTAATGATTGAAGCAGGGATTTCCTTGGAAGATATCCATAACGAACTATCCTCCCGCCACGTCATTGATAAAAAGGTAAAACAAGAAAAAATGGTGTAATTATGCGCGATTTACACGCTCACACCACCTTTTGCGATGGAAAAAACACCCCCGAAGAAATGGTGCTTGCCGCAATAGAAAAGGGATTAACCACTTTTGGTTTGGTTATCCACTCCTTTGCCCCCTTTGATACCGTTGTGAACCCCAAACAAGAAAACGTGTGGGCGTTTCAAAGGGAAATGAAGGCGTTAAAGGAAAAATACCGCGGTAAAATCAACCTTTTATGCGGCATAGAGCAGGACGTAGAAACTCCCGACCAAACCAAGGGCTTTGACTACGTAATTGCGGGCGTACACTACCTAAAAGCAGGGGGCAAGTATTACCCCGTGGATCATACGGCAAATAAGGTGCAAAACGCGATAGCGGAAGGTTTTGGTGGGGACCCCCTTGCCTTTGCCGAAGCGTATTTTGCCCGCCTTGGGGATGCGGCTACCGCAACGGGCGCGGATATTTTGGCGCACCCCGATTTACTACTAAAATTTAACGAAGTAGAGCCGATTTTTGATACTTCGCACCCCAGATACCAAGCGGCAATGTTTTCCGCCGTGGATAAACTTGTAAAAACGGGGGTTGCGTTTGAAGTAAACGTGGGGGCAATCACGCGTGGCTATCGCACCACGCCTTACCCCGAACCCCAAATGCTAAATTACTTAAAACAAAAGGGTGCAACCCTGGTTCTGGGTAGCGACGCGCACTCTATCAGCGGTATAGCCAGCGGTTTTTCCAAGTGGGAAGAATTGTTAAAATAAAAATACAAATCTAAAAATAAATTAGGGAGGTACGAAAATGAACGTAATTCGCATGATTTCGGATATGCCTACTTTTGAGGAGGAAATTAAAGCTTTGCAGCGTAACGAAGGCAGTTGCGACGAAGTGTGGTTCGGTATTTATTATTACACTACGTTAGAAGAACACGAACAGCGCGCCATTCGTTTTAATCAAGCGAAACAGCTTGCGGAAGCGGCAGGGTATCGCGCGGTGTTTGAAATGGGTTCTACCTTGGGCCACATTCCCGAAATGCCCGAAAACGAGGTAACCAAGCATTTTAGAAAGTTAACCGATTACAACGGCCATTTTATGCCCGGCGCGTTTTGCCCCCGTGGGGAAAATTTAATTGACTACCAAACCAAGGTAGTAAAAACGTATATGAAGTACCGCCCCTTTGCCATGTATATTGACGACGATATGCGCCTGGAATTTAGAAACGGCGTAGGCTACGGCTGTTTTTGCGACGAGTGTATCCGTCTGTTTAACGAAAAACGGGGCAGCAACTTAACCCGTGCGGAAATCCGCAAAAAGTTTTTAACGGACGGGGAATTTCGCGCCGAATATATCGCGCATAACAACCAAGGTATGGAAGAATACGCGTATAGTTTAGCAAAGGCGGCGGCGGAAGTTTCCCCCGAATCCTTTGTGGGTTTTGAAAACTGTTTTTTAAGCGCGCATAACGGCGGTAATTTGAATCATATTTTCAACGGCTTATACCGCGGAAACGGCAAACCGCCTTTTTCGCGTGGAGGCGCCTTCCACTATAACGATGCGCAACCCCGCAACGTTTTGGATAAGGTGTTAAACAACTCCCTTCTCAATAAGCGTTTGCCTAAGTACGTATCCGTTCGCCGCCCCGAAATTGAAAATACGGATAATACCAGCATGGGCAAATCCGTGCGCGGAACCATGATGGAAGCCGAACTAAACTTAGCACTTGGTTGTACGGGTACTTCCTTCCACTTTGTTGGGCAGGAATGTGAAGAAGTTTCCTTTGAAGAACGTTATTTTAGGGCGCTGAGTAAGGAACGCAAGTATTTTGAAGAAATCAAGGCTTGGCGGGAAAGCGGCAAACTTTGCGGCTTACACCCTTTCGTAGGCGAAGAAGCGCATAAAATTAACTACGTAACCGAAGAAGAGTACGATGCGAAAAACGGGGAAGTGGACGAAAGCGTTTGGTCTAACGTACCCAAGGAATGTGGCAGGGAACTGTGGCAAACGGGGTTGCCTCTTTCTTACGAGGACGAGCGCGCCTATTTACTCCACTCCGCAATGGTAAAATATTTAACGGATGCGGAAATTGAAAAATTGCTTTCTTCTAACGTGCTTACGGATGGCTTAACGGTGTTAGAACTAACAAAGCGTGGGTACGGAAAGGATATTCCCGTTACGGTGGAATTTGAAAGAATCGGCCGTATGGAAGAATACGTAGAAAAAGAAACGGCACGGGGTATCAAAGGCCGCGGTCATACGGACTTCTTTGTTCCCGGCGCGTACCTTATACTTACCGCAAAGGAAGGGGCTGAAATTACCCCCCTTGCCCTTTCGGATGGGAACTTAGTGCAAGCGCGCGTTACAACCGCCAAGGGCGGCACGTGGCATATTTGCGGATATTCGCTGTTCCACGTATTTGTAAACGCGAACAGAAGAAGATTTATGCTAAACGCGGCTTGGGCGCTTACGGGCGGTAACGGGGCTATGCTTATCTCCCCCGAACAAGCGGTGGTTCTGCCCCGCGTGAATGCGGCAGGGAAGTGTACGGGCGTTTACACCCACTCCATTTCCATTGGGGATAGCGAAACGCTTACGTACGAAATTGTAAACCCCCAAGGGGAACACTTCCGTATGCTAACCAGTGAAGGGGAAGAAATTACCCTTACTTACGAAAAACAAGGGGATATTTACGTGGTAACGGCACCCCCCTTAAAGGCTTATCGTAGTACTTTGATTCTTTGCGAATAACGGCGGCGTATAACACGGCGCAATACGGTGTCAGCCGTCGCCCTTTGGACCGTCGAATACGATAAGTATACATCCGCCCCAAACGGCTCGGACTTCCTTGTCTTGCTT
>JAZRTI010000027.1:0-20876 GCA_045651955.1 Christensenellaceae bacterium
GGGGGCGGAACCTTGCTGATCCCCCTGCTTTCCCTATGTTTTTCCTTTGCGCAAAAACAGGCGCAGGCGGTAAATTTGGTTGCGTTTTTGCCCATGGCAATCGCCGCACTTGCGGTGCATACGAAAAACGGGTTGGTGCAGTATAAATCCGCACTTCCCATGTTGCTCCCCGGGGTGGGTTTCAGCCTTTTGGGTGCCTTTTTGGCTAAGGCGTTGCCCAACGCGTTTTTGCGGCGTGCTTTCGGTGGGTTTTTGCTGTTGCTTTCTATATATTCTTTTTTACAAAGTAAAAAAAGAAAAACAGGATTTTACGCGCCGCCGCAAGCACGGGGAGAAGACAACAACACAGAAGAAAACACAAGGTAAACATAGGAAAAAAAGCACTGCGGCAAACAAAAAAACTTCCCCGCGCGGCAACGCCCGTTGCGGGGATTGTTGTTTGCGGTATATTGACAACGCTTTTGCGTTGTGATATAATAAAACAAAAATTTTCATTTGGAGTATACCATGAACAGAAAAATACTAATTGTGTTGCTATCCGTTTGTTTGCTGTTTGGAACGTTGGCGCTTTCGGCGTGTCAAAAGGAGGACCCCACAACTGCCGTAGGCGTGCAGTCCATTGAAAAAACGGGCACGCAGGGGAATGTGGATACGTATACCGTTACCCTAACCAACGGAACCGCCACCACCTTTACCGTTACGAATGGGATAAACGGTATGAACGGCACAAGCATTACGGGCGCAAGCGTAAACCAAAGTGGGGAGTTGGTTCTAACCTTTTCGGAGGGGGACCCCATCAACGTTGGAAAGGTTACGGGTGCAAAAGGGGATACGGGCGTTGGCATTGCGTCTATCTTAAAAACGGGAACGCAGGGAAAAGTGGATACGTATACCGTTACCTTAACCGATCATTCTCACGTAACGTTTAGCGTTACCAACGGTAAGGACGGAACGGACGGCGTTGGTATAGACGACGTGCGCTTGGATAATTACGAACTGGTAATTGATTTAACCAACGGGGAAACGTTGGAATTTGGGAATATCCGCGGTGCAGACGGGGAATCCGCATACGAACTGTATAAAAGAAAGTATAACTACACGGGAACGGAGGAAGAATGGTTACAGCTTTTGATGACGGGCGGTCTTGCTAACGCTACCGAAGTTTCCATCACTTTTGACCCTGCGAACGGGGAAGAATATTTTTCGCAAAAGGCTTTTTTAGGCGGAAAGGTGCTTATGCCCGAAACCCAGCCCAAGCGCGATGGCTACCTGTTCGGCGGTTGGTATTACGAAGACGAACCCTGGCTGTTTAACGGTTCGGTAGTAACCGAAGATATGATTTTAACCGCAAAATGGGAGTACGCGTTAACCGATTTACCCGTAATTGATATTGATACGGCGGGGGTGGAAATTAACTCCAACGTGGACTATACGGACGCCGTTATCAGCGTGGTAAATTGCGGTAGCGAAATTCATAACGCGGTGGCGGGTATTCGCTTACGCGGAAATTCCACCCGTTGGCAGCCCAAAAAGCCCTATCGCATTAAATTTGATAAAAAGCAATCCTTATTTGGGTTAGACCCCGCGAAAAGTTGGGTACTTCTTGCGGAATATTTAGATCCTTCTTCCTTAAACAACACGGTGGCTATGGCGTTTGCAAAGCAACTGCCTTCCTACACCTTTATCCCCACCATGCATAAGGTAAACGTGTACTTAAACGGCAAGTATAACGGGCTTTACACGCTGTGCGAACAAGTGCAAGAAAACCCCGGCAGAATGGATATTGAAATGGACGAAATTACCGAGGATATGACCGACTTAAAGGATTATAACTTCTTTATCGGTATGGAAGGGAAAGAGCCCCCCGACCCGATAGCCGAACCCAGCGCGGTGGAGGACGAAACGTACTTTAAGGTAGAAGTGGATCAAGGCGATAAACTTTGGGTGCGTTACTTTGAACTGAAATATCCCGAAAAGGGAGACTTCCCTTCGGAAGCGCAATTCGTTAGCTTTATGAACCAGTTAAAAACCTATACCACCGCCCTGTTCCAAGCCTTTGAAGATAAAAACAAGGAATGGATTGACGCGGAAACGAACGTGAACACCTTAATTGACTTCTTAATTGTAGACGAAGTGATGGGGCAACGCGACCATGACCAAAAATCCTTCAATTTATATTACACCAACACTTCGGACGTGGCGGCGGAAAACGGCAAAATTAACTTTGGGCCTATTTGGGACTACGACTGGTCGCTAAACGTACCTTGGGATTCTTCCCCCAACGATTACTACGAAGTAACGGATACGCTAAACTATTCCAACATTTGTTTTAAAGCGGTTCGTTGGATGCCCGAATATTATCAAATGGTAAAACAGCGCTGGAACGATTACGGCACTTACGCAATCAATTCCGCCATTGATTTGATAGACCGTATGCATAGGGAAACCGCCGCATCCTTGCGCGCAAACCAAGTATTTTGGTACGATTCCATTGATAAAGAACTCACCAAAAAGAATATTGATTTCTTAAAGGCGTTCTTAATCAACCGTCGCATCGTGTTGAATAAGGAATGGGCGCTATAACGGGAAGAACGTAAGTTTTTCTTGCTAAAAAACGGATTTCCCTTTTAGGGAAAGCGCATAAGAAAAAAGAAAACCGACCTATGTTTTAGGTCGGTTTTTTTATGGTTTCCATAATTAACGCAAGCGTAAATCGGGGATATCCTTAAAGGAAAGCCAACGGGTTTTTCCCTTTTCCGCCAGGCGGGAAAACACGCGTTCTTCGTATCTGCCCAAAACCTCGTTGGGGGAAAGATTAGTGGTAATTGCCGTGTGTTTTCCGCGCAAAGCACGGGTGGAAAGTACCGAAAGCAAATATTCTTTGGTTACGTTTTTCAGCATGGGCTCGGTACCCAAATCGTCAATGGCAAGTAGGTCGCAGGTCAGCAGCCGTTCCATGGTATCTCCGCGTTCGCTGAACTTGCCCGTATGATATTGTAAAAATTCGGTAATCAGTTCGCTTGCGGTGTAATATAGCACCGAATACCCTTTTTCTTCGGCGGTTTTTACGTACGCTTGCATAAGGCGGGTTTTTCCCGTTCCCGTTTGCCCCGTAAAACACAGCGTTTTTATTTCGGTATGCGGAAAATTTTGAGCGTACGCGCGCACCGAATTCGCTATTTTTTTCAGGTGTGCATCGGGGATATTTTCTTCTTCGTAAAAGGGAAGAAAATCCTTGGATACACCTGCTTTTTTCAGTAGCAGTTTGCGCACTTGTTCCTGGCAGGTGCAGGGGTTTTCCATTACGTACCCCGTGTCCTTGCAAAGGGGGCAATCGTAAGAAGGCAAAAGGTCGCTTTCCAAAATGTTTAATGCGCGCAATCTGCTTTTGATTTTTTGTTCTAAAAGGGAAAGTTCTTCACTTAGTGAAGAAATCAGCGCATTGTCCTTATCAAACTGCGCGCGGTAAAGGCGCAAAGAAAGGGCGGTTTTTTGCTTATAAAAACGCGCAAATTCTTCATCCTTTTTCGCTTGTTCCAAATAATATTTTCGCCGTTGTTCGTGCGAAAATCGCACTTCGGCATAATGCCGTTCCAAGTCTATATATTTCATATTCGTTCACCCTTATAAAAGGTCGCCTTCCGCATTCAGCAAACGTTCTAAATCCGTATCCGAATACGTGCGTTGCGCAAAAGTGGGTTGCAGTTTTTCGGCTGTTGGGGCAGGGGAGGGTTTTGCGCGTTTTTGGGCTTCTTCCACCGTAAAAACGTTCTCGTTTTTCAGGGAGGAAAGCACGGCGTTCATATAGGCAATGGGGCCGTTTTTGCCTGCTGCCTGACCGGCGGCATAAGCAATCATTTCTTCCGAAAAACCCCACTGTTCTTTCCACACGGCAAACTGCGTGCGGTCCTGCCCGGTAACGCGGCGTTCAATGCCAAGGGTGGCAAATACGTTTGCAATTTCCCGTTCGGCAGCGGCGTTTTCTTCCATACGCTGGAGAATCGCACCCGTGGCAACGATACCTTTTTCGTAAAGGGAGCGTACCGTTTCATCTAACGCCTGTAAATTGCGTTTGCCTTTTTTGAATACGTAACGGGAAAGGAAGGAAATTGCCTGCCCGTCGTAGCCCATGGAAAGCCAAGGTGCTACGTAATCCGCAACCACGGGGTCAATTACTTCCACGTAAATTCCCAGATTGCGGCATACTTCGCGTGCCAACGCGGCGGTTTCTTCCCGTGTTTTTAAGAAGGCGTCCATTTCCTTTTTGGAAAAAGCTTTTGCGCCGTACAGTTCTTGTAAAAACAGGTCAAAGGCGGTTACGTCTGCCCGTTTAATCTTACTTGCGGCGTAAAGGATTTGTTCGGGTGCAAAACAAAGATGCCCCGTCCATTTTTCATACAGTTTCAAATCGTTTGCTTCGGTTTTGCGTTTTATGCCCAGTTTTTTCAAAACGGCGTCAATCGCATCCGTTTTGCCGAAGTAGTCGGATAGCTCGTTTTCCACTGCGTCCGAAGTCAAAATTCCACGGTCTGCAAAATCCGCAGCCACAGCGGTTACGTAACGGTAGGTAATGTTTTGTCCCTTTTTATCCACGCAGTAACGGATTAGCATTAAAAGCGCGTCCGCTTTCAGATTTTTTTCTTCCATCAGGGAAAAATAAGCGCGATATTCCGCAGGGGAAATCATGCGCGTGGGGAACATTTTTTGTAAGGAAGTGGTAAACGCCGTGTATTTGCCCGGGCGGTACGCGCCGCGGTTTGCCACGCTTTTGGCAGAGCCGTACTTTACTTCGCAAGGCGATTCGCTTAGCAGGGTGATAAGCCCCGTTTCTTCTAACACGCGGAAACATTCCAAAACTTCTTCTTCCGAACTTTTCAGGGCTTTTACCATGTCTGCAAGGGTAAAATCTTTGGGGGCGTTGTTGCAAAGGTACAGTCCGTAAAGGTACACCTTAACTTGCATGCCCGAAAGCACAGGCATATATTCGTGCAAAAACACGTTTTCCACTTCGGTATGTGTAGAAACCGAAATTTCTTTATCAAACGAACAAAACGCCATTCCGTTCACCCCTGCGTAAAAATTTACCCGTAAAATGCGGAAGAGTATTATACAGCAAATTTCGGGAAAATTCAAGCGGTTTTCGCGATAATTTTTCAAACCACAAAATGTAGTATACCTTTTCTTTTTAGACCCGTAGAGGAAGTGGCAGATAACGGTGTGTTTCCGTTCTTTTTTGGAAAAAACAAAAAAAATCCCAAAATTCTTATAAAATCAGGTGCAAAAAAGCGAAATATATGTTACAATAAAAAAGATTAACGCGCGTTCTACGCGTACGCTCTCGTTACGCGCGCGAAAACCGGGGAAAGCACAACGGATAAAAACCGCTCTCCCCAATGATACGGAAAGGTTTTTATGGCAAATACGATTTTAACACCGCAAACCCTTTGGCAGGGTTTTCATACCGATTTACCTTTACAGGAAAGCGTAATCAAGCAAGTACGTATGCCCACGGGAACGTTGGAATGGGTTGCGTTTTCGGGAAGGGAAACGGAAAAAGGCAGGGTGCGAATTTTTGCAACCCTATCTTATCCCGAAGATATCCGTCCCCGCCCGGCAATATTACTTGTGTGTGAGGAAGGCAAGCATGCGGACCCCGAACTTGTAAAAATGTGGGTGGAACGCGGTTTTGTGGTGATGACCCCCGATTATTTCGGTCAGGACGAAGCGCAGGAAGTATATACCAAATATCCCGAGGATATCAGTTTTGCAAACTATCTGCTTTCGGGGCGGCACCTTGCGTTTGCGGATGAAACGGCAAAGGAAACCTGCCGCTACGAATGGGCGGCGGTAATGCGTTACGCGCTTGCTTATCTGCGTGGCAGAAAGGAAGTGGATGCGGATAAAATTTTTGTGCTTGCGATAGGCAGCGGCGCAAGTATCGGTTGGCAGCTTGGCGCAACCGAAGATTTGTGCGGTTTGCTGCTTACGGGGTACGCCGGTTGGGATACCTACCGCGATTGCTTAAAGTATTCGGAAATGCACCCCGAAATGGATGACGAGCGGTTCCGTTGGATTGCGGGGCTGGAAGCGCAGTCTTATGCGCCCCTGTTGCGTTGCCCATTACTGTTTTTGGGCGCCACGAATGATGCCGCCTTTTCCTTTGACCGCGCCAGGGATACCCTTTCGCGTATTCCCGAAGGCAGGGTGGTGTACGACGATTTTACCCCCAACTCCGAACGGGGAATAGATGCGGCAGGCGGAAAAAACCTGTTCCGCTTTACCGAACTTTGCATAAAAAATTCCATTCTTTCCCCTGCGGAAGCAGAACTTTCCTGTACGGCGCAGGACGGGGAAATTCACGTTAAGGTTGCTTTGCCCGAAACGGGAAGAAAGCGCATAGTAACTTTGTGGTATTCCTGTGGCAGAACGCACCCCACTTTGCGCACTTGGCGAAAGGCAAAAATACTGGAAGAAGGGGAAAACACCACCACCTTTTCGGTGGATGCGTACCGTGTGCACGGCACATTTTTGGCGTATGCCCGCATAACCGAAAACGGGCTTACGTATTCTTCTTCGGTTTTGGAAGCCAGTCTGGAAAGCTTGGGGGTGGAATTGAACGTTGCTACCCGCCACGTACTGTATTCCGAGGCGTTGCCCGACTTTTTAACGGCGGCTGCCCCCGATAAGCTTTTGGGCGGATTTTTAATGAAAGAAACGCACGGGCTTGTTGTGCGAACGGGCGGACAAAACGTAAAGGGGGTTACCTCCTTAACGGGATTGAAATATTTTACTGCCGAACAGCGAGATATGCAGGGGGATGGATTCATCCTTTTGGACGTGTACGCCGAACAGAAAACCGAATTAAGGGTGCGCTTTTATTATCATTACCGCAAGGAAAATGAAAAAAGTTACGTGTGCCGCGTTGGGGTAGACCGTATGACGGTGTGGCAAAAGGTGCAGTTCCCCTTAAAGAATTTCAAAACGGCGGAAGGTGTCCCCTTGAAAGAAACGAAACTTCCGGATGCAATTGTGTTTGAAGGTACTGAAAACTGCCTTTTGAACAACTTGCTTTGGATATGATGCCCGGTATGCCTATGCTAAACAGTGAAATTTCTTTGTATGCGGAAAAACGAAAGCGGGTTTTAGAACTTGCAGGGCTTTTCCTGTTCGTCTTTTTATTTGCGGTCAGTTTGCTTACCGCAGTCAACGAAACCCTGCTTTTTACCGTAAAAGTGGAAGGCAGTTCTATGAGTCCTACCTTGAAAAGCGGCAACGTTGTTTTGGTTAGCCGTACGGCGGATGTGCAACGGGGCAGCGTGGTAGTGATACAGACGGAAGATGGGGGACCCATCATTAAGCGCGTGATTGCTTTGCCCGGTGAAACGGTTTGGAGTGTTCGCGGCAAGGTATATCTGATGACGGCATCGGGGAATATTACCCTTTCGGAAGATTACATTTCCACAGAATATACGGGGTGGGCGGATATTGTAAGAACGCAAGTTCCCCAAGGCTGTGTGTTCCTTATGGGGGATAATCGCGCCGTTTCTTACGACAGCCGTTCTTTTGGACCCCTTCGGATGGCAGATATTATGGGTGTGGTTACACCCTTTTGGCTAAAACATCAATTTTGATACTTTACTCAAATTTTGAAATATACAAAAAACAAGGAGAAAACAGTTATGGAAAAAATTATCATCACAACGGATAGCGCAGCGGATTTGTCTGTGCAAATGATGCAGGACCGCGGGATTGTGGCACGCCCCTTTAACGTAATTTTGGGGACGCAGGAATATTTGGATGGCGTAAATATTACCCCCCAAATGATTTTTGATTACGTAAAGGAAACCAAAATTCTACCCAAAACGGCGGCAATCAGTGAAGAGGACTGGGCAGACTTTTTTGCCGAAATGCTGCAAAAGGCAGAAACGGTGATTCATTTTACCATTTCTTCCGAATGTTCGGTAACCAACCGGAACGCCACCGTTGCGGCAGAACGCTTTGGCGGCAGGGTAAAAGTGATTGATAGCATGCATCTTTCCACCGGTCAAGGTCTGCTTGTGTTAAAGGCGTGCGACCTAAAAGATGCGGGTAAATCCGCAGATGAAATTGTGGAAGAAATTAACGCCCTGCGCGAAAAGGTGCAAACTTCTTTCGTGGTGGATACGGTGGAATATTTATACAAGGGGGGCAGATGCTCGGCTACCAGCCGCTTTGCCGCTGCGCTGCTTCATGTGCATCCCGCTATTGTAATGAAGGATGGAAAACTTGGCATAAAGGGAAAATACATGGGCTCCTTAAAGCGTTGTATCGGCAAGTATATTGAAGATTTGGCGCAAGAATACCATGATTACGAGGATACCCGGGTGTTCGTAACCCATTCTTCTTGTGATGACGAGATTGTACAGTTTGCTATGGACAAGGTAAAGGAAGTATTCCACTTTACCGAAGTGTTGACTACCGTAGCCGGCGCAACCGTTACCAGCCACTGTGGGCAGGGAACTTTGGGCGTATTGTTCATCACTAAATAACGAAACCCAATAAAAGTTTGCAATTTTTTGTTTTACGTTCCTTTTCGGAACCTGTAAAACCTACGTTATCATTGCGCCCGAACAGGTGCAAAAAACGAAAAAAACAATAAGGAAAACGTATGATGCCCGTGATACCCATGCGCCTACTTGGGATAGGTGCCATGCTGAAAATGGCGGCAGGGGGAATACTTCTGCTATTCAAAACCGTGTACGCTTTAGTAAAGCGGCTGAAAATGCGGTTTTTTTCGCTATACGTTATAGTGGCTGTTTTGCTGGTTAAAATGGGTGCCATCAAGGAAAAATCCTCGGTATATTACGGGCTGATTGTGGCGGGAATAATTTTATTTTTAATTTCCCTTGCTGCTTTTTCGCGTGCACTTGCGGAAAAGGAAGGGGAGCCGCGTAGAAAGAAAAAAAGGGGAAAGGAGCAGCCTGCTGCCCCCATTGCCCTGCCGCAAGGCAATTTTGTGTTGACGCCCGTAGATGAAAACGGGCAACCCGTATATACCCAACAGCCTGCCCCCGTATATTCTACACCTGCGGCGCAGTACGCGCCCATGGCGCATGGGGAAAGGTTTGAACCGCGCAGCAGTGCTCTGCCTCCGCCCGAAGCACCGCCCGTATATTTCCGCGTAGCGCAAAACCCAAAGTACGTAATGGCGGAATATGCAGACCGTGTGGAACTGTATTACGAAACGCCCCGTGGCTTAAAATACGTGCGCACCGATTACAAAACGCGCGGATAGGAGGGGGAAATGGATCATCTGACAAATCAAATGTTTTATACCGAAGTTTACGGGGCGGAAGATTTTACCAAAATGCGCGCCCTGTTTACCCGTTGCAGAATTTTTCTTTATACGGTAACGGGATTGTTTGTTCTTCTCAATTTAGTGCTGTTTATTTACTTCCGCACCCTTCCGTACGGGGCGGAATATCGGCACCTTATTGTTTTGCATTGCGTGCTTGCTTTTTTGTATATGGTATTTTTTGTGGTATACGGCATCCGTTACCGCAGGGTGAAAAATTACAACAAAACGCTGTTTTACTTAAAAACGGGAAAGGAAGAAGAGCAGGAGGGCGTTTTCCTTTATTACATGGATAACGACCAGTTAAAGGATGATATAGAATTTCACGGGCTGATGTTTTCGGTGCCGGCAGAATTTAGAAAGGAAGATATTGAACGCCGCTTTTTTTATGATAAAGCCAAGCCCCTGCCCCCCTTTCAGATAGGGGATACCGTTTCCTTTGTTTCGCAGGGTGCGTTGATTGTGCGCTGGAAAATCACTCGGCGGGCAGAAGAACTTATAGTAGAGGACCCTGCCCAGGACGGGGAATAAGGAGGGATGTATGAAGGACGTTAAAGAAAAAATCTCCCCCTGCGATACGTGGGATTTAACCCATTTGTTTGCCGGGCATGCAGAATTTACCAAGGAAAAAGAAGCGTTAAAGGAAGAAGTTGCGGTTTTTGCCCTAAAACACCCCGAAACCAAGGAAGAAATTTTGACATATCTTCGCCGTTCGGACGAATTGGAACAGCGGTTGGAAAAACTGTATTGTTATGCCAACATGCTGCACGATACGGATGGGGCAGACGCAACAGCAACCGGAATGTTGCAACAGGCAGAAGCACTTTACGTGCAGTACAGCGCGCAAACGGCGTTTTTTGTGCCCGAACTTTTGATGCGCCCCACCGAATTTTTACAGGGGTTGATTCAGGACGAACGCTTTGCGGATTACACCTATCAACTGCAAAGTTTATTAAAAAGAAAACAGCACGTTCTTACCCCGGGGGAAGAAAAACTTTTGGCGGAAGCCGGGGATATTTTTTCGCAGTTTGACAACGTGTTTTCCATGATAGACAACGTGGATTTGCCTTTCCCCAAAATCAAGGATGGGCAGGGGAAAACGGTTACCCTGTCGCACGCAAAATACGGCGCGTTTTTGTCTTCGCCCGACAGGGCGTTGCGCCGCCGCACCTTTTTATCTTACTATAAAGCATATAAACAAAATTTGCACACGATTACGGCGGTATACGCCGGCAACGTGAAAAAGGATGCTTTTATCACCAAAGCCAGAAAATACGAAAGTTGTTTATCCCGTGCGCTTTTTTCGGAGGACGTATCCCCTGCGGTTTACGAAAATTTACTTTCGGCTGTGGGAAAGGGATTGCCTGCCCTGCACCGCTATATGCGCGTGCGTAAAAAAGAACTGGGATACAAGCAAATGCATATGTACGATTTGCACGTTCCCCTTGTGGAAAATGCAGAATTGAATCTTCCTTACGAAGATGCGTTTTCCTTGGTAAAGGAAAGTTTAGCCTTGCTTGGCAAGGAATATTGCGATACGTTACAACGCGCCAAGGACGAACGCTGGATAGACGTATACGAAACCAAAGGAAAGCGCAGCGGTGCGTATTCTTGCGGTGTGTACGGCGTGCATCCTTACGTGCTTTTGAACTACACCCCCACCACAAGGGACGTATTTACCATTGCGCACGAGTTGGGGCATGCAATGCATTCCTACCGTTCGGATAACGCCCTGCCGTATGCAAAAGCAGGGTACCGCATTTTCGTTGCGGAAGTGGCAAGCACGGTGAACGAACTGTTACTGTTGAAACATCTTTTGAAAAAGGAAAAGGACGTATCTTTACGCAGATATCTGCTTTCGTATTTTTTGGATACCGTACGTACCACCATGTTCCGCCAAACCATGTTTGCGGAATTTGAAGCCTTTTCGCACGCGCTTGCCGAACAGGGCGCACCCTTAACCAAGGAAGCGTTTAGCGAAGAGTATTTATCCTTAAATAAAAAATATTACGGCCCTGCCGTAGTGCACGATCCGGATATCGCTTACGAATGGTGCCGGATTCCGCATTTTTATACCGCGTTTTACGTGTATAAATACGCAACGGGAATCATCAGTGCCATTGCGATTGTGGAACGGTTGACCACCCAAGGGGAAACCGCCGTGCAGGATTATCTGCGCTTTTTATCTTCGGGTGGCAGTGATTCGCCCGTGGAACTGTTAAAAATTGCAGGGGTGGATTTAACCACCGAAAAACCCTTTAACGACGCAATCAAAGCGTTTAGCGATGCGCTAAAAGAATTTGAAAACACCAAAGCGTAACACATACGCACTTCGCAGGGTGCGAAGAAAGGAGAAAACGTATGGCAAAACCCGTTGAAATGCCGTATAGTCTGGAAGCAGAGCAGTCCTTGCTTGGCTGCGTGTTGATTGACCAGGAACTACAAAGTGAAATCGTTACCGAAATAGAGGAAGGGGATTTTTACCGCGAATCGCACAAAATTGTGTGTGCTGCCATGAAGAAAATTGCGGGCAGCGGTCAACCCGTGGATTTTGTTACCCTGTCTGATGAATTGGACGGGGCGGGTTCTTTGCAAAAAGCCGGGGGAATTGAGTATTTAACCCAACTGACCACCGTTACCCCTTCGGCAGCAAATTACCGTTCTTACTTAGATATTGTAAAGCGGGATAGTATTCGCCGTAAACTGATAAGAAGTGCGGCGGAAATTGACCGCTATTCGCGTGAAAATACGGATAAATCGGATGCTTTGGCGTTTGCGGAAAAAAAGGTGTTTGATATTTCGGCAGAAGTAGAAACGGGTGCCCTTATGAACTTGGCGCCCACAGTAAGCGAAGTGCTGGATAAATTTAACACCATTGCAAACGACAACACTGCCTTTCGCGGTGTGCCCACGGGCTTTACTGAACTAGACGATATTACCAACGGTTTGCACCCCGCAGAACTTATCGTTATTGCGGCACGTCCCGCTATGGGTAAAACTTCTTTTGCCATGAACATTGTTGAACACTGTGCGGTGTTTGAAAAAAAGGTTTGTGCGGTATTTTCTTTGGAAATGCCCCGCGAACAGATTGCACAGCGTTTGGTTTGTTCGCTGGCAGGCGTAAGCATGGCAAAGGCAATCAAAGGCGAACTGGAAGGGGAGGACTGGCAAAATCTTTGGAAGGCAAATAAGCAGCTTTCGGAAGCAAAGATTTTTGTGGAAGATTCTTCCATTGTTACCTGTGAAGAAATTTTAAGCAAGTGCCGCAGGCTGAAAATGCAACACGGTTTAGACCTTGTGATGATTGACTACATACAGCTTATGACGGGCAATCGCGGCAGGGATGGAAACCGTCAACAGGAAGTATCCGAAATCAGCCGTAACTTAAAAATTTTGGCAATGGAACTGAACATTCCGGTAATTGCGCTTTCGCAGTTAAACCGTTCGGTAGAAAGCAGTGCACGTCCCGACCACCGCCCCCAACTTTCGGACTTGAGAGAATCGGGTGCCATTGAACAGGACGCAAGTATCGTTATGTTTATTCACCGCCCCGATAAGTATATGAACGAAAAGGAATTGGAAAGCGGTACGGTGGAACGCAACGTGGCGGAAATTATTTTGGCAAAACACCGAAACGGCGGCTTGGGTACGGTAAAACTGTACTTCAAGGGCGAAAGCACCAAGTTTATGAATATGACCAAGGGCTACACGCCCCCGCAAACCGCTAAGGAGCAACGGCAGGAAATAAAACAGGACGTAGCGGCGGAAATAAACGCTGCTTACGAAAAGGAATATAACGGCGGAAGTGAAACGGATATTGTGTTTGCAGATGCTCCCCAGCCGGATGACCGCCATGTTCCCGCCCAAACAGAAGAAGATGTGTTCGGCAAATAGGATGCAAACGCAAATGTTGCCCCTAAGTGGGGAAAGTTTGGCACTTGCCAAACGCATGCTGTTACAAGGGGAACTGGTGGCTTTTCCCACCGAAACGGTATACGGACTTGGCGCAGATGCGCGGCAGGATGATGCGGTTGCCCGCATTTTTGGGGTGAAAGGCAGGCCGCAGGATAATCCGTTAATCGTGCACGTTCATCCCGAATACGATATTTCTACCCTGGTAGAACAACCGCAAGGGTACGTAAAGGACTTGATGCAGGCGTTTGCGCCCGGTCCCATTACCTTTGTGTTACACAGCAAAGGGGCGGTATCTGCCCGTGTTTCCTGTGGGTTGCAGACCTTGGCTATCCGCATTCCCCAAAGCGAAAGCGCACTTGCCTTTTTGCGTGCGGTGGATTTGCCCGTTGCGGCACCTTCCGCCAATAAAAGCAAGCATACTTCCCCCGTAACCGCTATGCACGTTTACGAAGATTTTGCCGGGGAAATTCCTTTGATTTTAGATGGCGGCAGATGTTCGGGCGGTATTGAATCTACCGTGGTGGACTGCACGGGGGAAATCCCTGTGATTTTGCGCGCCGGTTTGATTACGGCAGAGGACATCCGTGCGGTGGCAGGGAATTGCCTGCATGCAAGCGGAACAGGCCCCGTAAGAAGTCCGGGCACCAAATATAAGCATTACCATCCCAACTGCGCAACCGCTATGTTTGCGGTAGGGGAGGAAGAAAAAGCACTGTCGCTTGCAAAGCAGTGGCGTGCGCAGGGAAAGGAAACGGTGTTTTTGGTAACCGAAGAAACCAAAAACGCACTTTTAGCCCTTGGGGAAAGCAACTTTTATTTTTTGGGAAACACCCCCAAGGAAATGGCGCGTAACGCGTATTATTATCTTAGAAAAGCGGAAAAGGAATACGGCGGGCTGATTGCCTTTGCCCTGCCCGAAACGGAGGAATACCGTGGGGTAATGAACCGCTTAAAAAAAGCGTGCAGTGATGAATAAACTGTGTTTGGGCTTTTTATGCACGGGCAATACCTGCCGTAGCAAAATGGCGGAAACCGTTTGGAATACAAAGTATGGCGGATGGCTGAAAGCAGAAAGTTTTGGGCTTTCGGCAAGTAACGGGGCAACCACTGCAACCAATGCCCTTCTTGCCCTGCAAGAAAGGGGATATCGGGGCGTAAAAACCCCTGCTACGCCCGTAAAAAGCGTTGACTTGTCTTTATTTACACACGTGGTTTGTATGGAAGAATGGCAAAAGAACGCCTTATCCAGCCTATACGGAAACACCCTTTGCGTGCTTTCGGCAAAGGACGTAATCGGGCAGGAGATTTTGGACGTTATCGGCAAGGACGTACCTTGCTATATGGACGCTTTAACAACAATAGAACGTTTGGCAGAAAGCCTTTTTATTTTATTGAACAGGGAGGATGTTTTATGAAAATTTATATCGGTTCGGATCACGGCGGCTACGCTTACAAACAGACGTTAATCAAACATTTAACGGGTAAAGGACATGAAGTTACGGATATGGGCTGTGATAGCCTTGTTTCTTGCGATTATCCCGATTACGCCCTGCCCGTTGCAAAAGCGGTTGCTGATAAAACTGCCGAAGTGGGTATTTTAATTTGCGGAACGGGTATCGGCATGAGTATTGCCGCAAATAAGGTGAAAGGCGTGCGCGCCTCTCTTTGTGGGGATGTGTTCAGTGCGAAAGCCACGCGCGCGCATAACGATAGTAACGTGCTGTGCATGGGTGCGCGCGTAATTGGAGAAGGCTTGATGCTGGAAATTGCGGATGCTTACCTTGCCACTGCCTTTGAAGGGGATCGCCACGTAAAACGCTTAAACAAAATCGCGGAGATTGAAAATAAATAATAAAGGATTTTTGTATATGAAAAGACCACGGAATTCCCGTGGTCTTTTCTTTTGTTTTATTCTTCGTAATCGTTAAAATAGTCTTTATTGAAAAACTCTGCCAAAGTAATACCTGCACCTTGGCAAAACGCCTTAACCGTGGAAACCTTACTGCATTTTGTCCTGCCCTTAATTAGGTCATAAATTGCGGAAGGTGATTTGCCTCCGTTTAGCGCCGCTTCGCAAATGTTGATGCCTTTTTCTTTGCAAATTTCGTCAATCCTTTTAATGATTGCATCGTTAATGTTCATATAAACCCCTTCGTGGAGTTCCTTATAGGATTTCCATGATATTGACTTTTCTTTGTTTTTCAAGAATACACCCCACCGCATTCTCGGTGGGGTACTGTTTTAGTGCAAGCAGTTTAGTGCTTATTTGTTTTGGTTTTAATGGTACGGCGCTGTTCTACGTCTGCAAGGTAGTTGCGTGCTTTTTCCACCGCGGCAATTAAGCCGGATAGCAAGGGGAAGTCCAAGGTGACCAAGGTGGTAAGCAATAAAACGTTGGTCCAGTTATCCGCGTAAATCATATCCGAAAGGGTGCCCAGTTCCAAAATGGTTTTGAATATGGGCAGGTCCACGAATAGAACGAACAGGATAATAAAGGAAACCAAACCGAACACAATGGCGCGGAAAGTGTTAAAGGGGCGACAAATCTGACACAAAACCACCCAACCGCCCAGGGTTAGGGCAATCGCGCCCAGCGTTTCGTACTGTACGTCCGTAATGGGGATTTGCGTATACGTTTTTATAAAGAAGAACACCACTACGTTAAAGAACATAACCAATCCACCCGGAATGGCGCGCCCCATAACGTAACCGATAAACTTGCCTTGCACGCGGTTTTTGTTGGTCTGCATTGCCAGGCAAATAGAGGCAATGCCGATAACAATGGATTCCAGCAAAAGCATTTGCGAAGTGGTAAAGGGGTATTCCTGCTGTGCAATAATCATAAAGATAGAGAACAGCAAGGTAAACACCGTTTTCATTAAATACAGGGCGGAAGAACGCTGAATGTTGTTAATTACCCTTCGTCCTTCCAAAACCACTTTGGGCATGGAAGAAAAGTTGTTGTCCAATAAAATAATGTGGGCTACGTTTCTTGCTGCGTCGCTGCCCGAGGCAACCGAAACCGAACAGTCTGCTTCCTTCATGGCAAGGATGTCGTTTACGCCATCCCCCGTCATAGCAACGGTTTTGCCCGCGCGTTTCATTGCCTTAACCAAAATGGCTTTTTGTTCGGGAGAAACACGCCCGAATACCGTATATTGCAGGGCAACCGCTTCTACTTCTCTATCCGAAAGGTTTTCCAAACTGATGTAGCGGTCTGCGCCCGCAATTCCCACGCGGCGCGCTACTTCGCTTACTGTTACGGGGTTATCCCCCGAAATTACTTTTACGGCTACGTCGTTTTCACGGAACCATTTTACGGTAGTGATTGCTTCTTCACGGATATTATCCGTTAGGGAAATCAAAGCAACGGGTTTAATGCTGCCGGGAAGTTTTTCCCCCGTGATGCTGCCGGGGGCGTGTGCGATGGCAAGAACGCGCATCCCACGCGCGGCGTAACTGTTTATCAGTTTATTGATTTTATCCGAAATCTGGGGTAAAACAAATTCGGGTGCACCCATAATATAAGTGCCGGCATCCTGAAAGGTTGCTGCCGAAAGCTTACGCTTAGAAGAAAAGGGGAGAACTGCAACCGCTTTTAGCGTATGGTTATGACCGAAATGGTTATACAGCGCGTGTGCGGTTTGGTTGTTATCGTTGGTGGAAGCAAGCAAACTGCCCACCACTTCGTTTAGCGTGTATTCGCTTTTTTGGGAAAGCATTACGCAGTCTGCAACCTTCATGCGGCCGTCCGTAATCGTTCCCGTTTTATCCAGGCACAGTACGTCCACCCGGGCAAGCATTTCCAAAGAATACATATCCTTTACGGAAGTATTGTTTTTGGCTAAACGGATAACCCCCGTGCCCAGGGCAACTGAGGTTAGTAGGAACATTCCTGCGGGAATCATGCCGATAATTACCGTGGCGGTTTTGGGTACTACCAGTTGGAACAGGTGGAATCCCGTTGCTCCGTCAAAGGCTTTGGCGTTCGTCCAGGCGATTGCCGCCGCAATGGGGATAATCAACGCACCAACCACGGTGGTAATTAGTTTTAAGGAACCCAAAAGTTCACTTTTGGGTTTTTCGTATTTTTTTGCTTTTGCGGTTAAGGTTTCAATGTAATTGTCCTTACCCACACGGTCCGCACGTGCCTTGCAACTGCCGCTACTAACGAAACTGCCTGCATAAAGTACGTCGCCCACCTGTTTTTTTACGGGGACGGATTCCCCCGTTAAAAGGGATTCGTTTACTTCTATACTGCCATCTACCACAATGCAGTCCGTGGGAATTTGTTTGCCGATGGAAAGGGAAACAATATCGTCCAAAACAATTTCTTTTAAGGGGATTTCCAATAAAATTCCCTCTCTAAGAACGGTTGCCGTGGGGGAGGTCATTAAGGAAAGGCGGTCTACCGTCTTTTTTGCCAAAATTTCCTGCACTACCGCAAACAAGATGTTTGCGATAATTACGGCAATGAACAGCATGTTGTTCCATGCACCGGCAAGCGCTAAGGCAAAGGCTACCAAAAAGCAAAGAAGGTTAAAAAAGGTGCAAACGTTACCAACAATAATGCTGAAATAGGATTTGGTATATTTGGTGTTGGTGGCGTTGACCGCACCCTGCGATTTTCTTTTTTCCACCTGTTCGGATAAAAGTCCTTTTTCGGTATCGGGGAAAAAGCGTTCCAGGGTGGGCAGGGCAGAAGGTAAGTGCTTGGGACCCCGCCTGCTGCGCCGTTGATTTTTTTCTTCGGCAGGTGTTTCCGTAAGCGCGGATTCCGAAAGGGGATGTTTCTGCGGTTCGGTTTGCATCTCCTGCTGTTCCGTTTGCCGGGTTACTGCCGTTTTGTTTTTTTCTTCACTCACAAAGGGTTCTCCTTTTCCGCGGATGCGGAAGGACTGCCCACGTACCGTTATGCGATTACGTTGATTAGGCGTCCCTTGATTACGATAACTTTTTTGGGGGTTTTGCCTTCCAGCATGGCTTGGGTACGTTCGTCCGAAAGTACCGTTTCACGGATTTCGTCCTCGGTAGCGGAGCCGGAAAGGGTAATCTTAAAGCGCATTTTGCTGTTTAATTGCACGGCGTATTCGGTTTCGTCCTGTACCAGCGCTTTTTCGTTGAAAGCGGGGAAGTCAAAGGTGAATACGGATTTTTTATTGCCCGCTCTTTCCCACAGTTCTTCGGTAAAGTGGGGGGCATAGGGTGCAAGCAAAAGCAGTAAATCGGTTAAACAGTCCTTATAGAAAGCAAGGTTCTTTTCTTCTTCTGCATCGTACGCGTATAAAGCGTTTACGTATTCCATAATACGTGCAACCGCGGTGTTAAAGGAAAAGTCGTTTGTGTCGCGGTCTACCATTTTAATTGCGTAATTTCTTGCGTAGTCCAATTTCTTTTCGGCTTTATCCATTTCCCCGCCTTTTTGTTTGGGAAGGGCAATCACTTTATCTGCCAAACGTTCCACACGGTCTAAAAAGCGTGCAACGGATAAAATTCCTTGGTCGTTCCAGG
Organism: Christensenellaceae bacterium; assembly: GCA_045651955.1. GTDB lineage: Bacteria > Bacillota > Clostridia > Christensenellales > Borkfalkiaceae > SIG402. The sequence goes on from JAZRTI010000027.1 coordinate 18,761, forward strand.
GACCGCCTTCGCGGTAGGCAAAACCAAACATCAGGTACAGGCGGAAGATATCCGAGCCGTACTGCTGAATGTACGTATCGGGGGAAATTACGTTGCCGTGGGATTTACTCATACGGTTGCCGTCCGGCCCTAAAATAATACCCTGGTGTACCAACTTCTTAAACGGTTCGCCAAATTTCAGGTATCCCATATCGCGGAGGGCCTTGGTAAAGAAACGTGCGTAAAGCAGGTGCATACAAGCGTGTTCCGCGCCCCCAACGTAGGTATCTACGGGCAATACTTCGTTTACGATATCGGGGTCAAATGGCATTTTTGCGTTGTGCGGATCTGCATAGCGCAGGAAATACCAGGAAGAACAAACAAAGGTATCCAGCGTGTCGGGATCGCGCTTTGCGTCCCCACCGCACTTGGGGCATTTGCAGTTCATAAATTCTTCGCTTTTTGCCAAGGGGGATTTGCCGTCCGGCTTAAATTCCACGTTATAAGGCAGGCGAACGGGTAAATCCTTTTCGGGTACTAACACTTCACCGCAAGTGGGGCAATGAATTACGGGGATGGGTGCACCCCAGTAGCGTTGACGGGAAACAAGCCAGTCGCGCAAACGGTAGTTCACGCGGTATTCCCCTTTGCCCATGGTAGAAAGTTTTTTCAAAATTTCGCGTCTGCCTTCTTCACAGGTAAGCCCGTCAAAGGTGTCGCTGCCAACCAAGGTGCCGTCTTCTACATAAGGCAGTTCGCTTTCGCCCTTGCCTTGGATAACGCGGGTAATGGGCAAACCGTATTTGTTGGCAAACACAAAGTCGCGTTCGTCGTGTGCCGGTACGCCCATAACGGCGCCCGTACCGTAGGATGCCAAAACGTAGTCTGCAATATATACGGGCACTTTTTTACCATTGATGGGGTTAATTACGTATGCGCCCGTAAATACGCCCGTTTTTTCACGGGTGGAAGAAAGGCGGTCAATTTCGGTTGCCTTTGCCGCTTCTGCGCGGTATGCTTCTACTTCCGCCTTTTGGCTTTCGGTAGTTAAGGTGTCAACCAGGGGATGTTCGGGCGCAAGAACCACGTAAGAAACGCCGTATAAGGTATCCGCACGCGTGGTGAATACGCGGAATTTTTCCCCGTTTTCGGTGGCAAATTCCACTTCGCCCCCCACCGATTTGCCAATCCAGTTGCGTTGCATGGCAACCGTTTTTTCGGGCCAGTCTATTTTGTCCAGGTCGGTAAGCAGTTCTTCTGCGTACTTGGTAATGCGGAAGAACCATTGCGTTAAGTTTTTACGCGTTACTTCCTTATCGCAGCGTTCGCACTTGCCTTGAATTACCTGTTCGTTCGCAAGTACGGTGTTGCAGCAGGAACACCAGTTTACGGGTGCTTCCTTTCTGTATGCCAAACCGTTTTCGTACAGTTTGATGAACATCCACTGCGTCCACTTATAGTATTCTTCTTCACAGGTTTTAATTTCCGCAGACCAATCAAACATACCGCCCATGGCTTTTAATTGCTGTTCCATGGTAGCAATGTTCTTTTCGGTGCTATCCTTGGGGTGAATGCCCGTTTTAATTGCGTAATTTTCCGCAGGCAAACCAAACGCGTCAAAGCCCATGGGCTGGAACACGTTAAAACCTTTCATTTTTTTGTAACGTGCAAAGGTATCCGTGGGGCCGTAGTTATACCAATGCCCAACGTGCAATTTTGCGCCCGAGGGATAGGAGAACATTTCTAAAACGTAATGCTTTTTTTCCCCGGCTTTGCGGTTGAATACGGCAAGCTTATCCTTTTCCCAACGCGCTTGCCACTTTGCTTCAATCTCTTTCATATCCATAAGAAGTAAAACCTCCCTAAAATTAGCAAATTTTCCCTTTATAAAAAATCATAGGGAAGTACATTATACCCCTTTTACGCGCGATAGTCAAGTAAAAGTGTTAAGATAACCGCGCGCGTACGCGAAAAAATTGCGCGTAATTCCCGCGTGCGTAAGGGGGAATCTAAAAAGGGCTCCCCTGTGTAAGGGGAGCTGCCGCGCGAAGCGGGGCTGAAGGGTTGTAAAAGTTAATCCTTTTAACAATCCCCCCTTTCGTTCCCCCCTTTACACAAGGGGGGCTTGTATGGTGGG
>JAZRTI010000028.1:0-20788 GCA_045651955.1 Christensenellaceae bacterium
CGTTCGCGATATTCGCGAACGGCGGTTTTCCCTTACAGGGAAACGGGCAATAAAATCAACCCGAGAAGTACGGAAAGAACGTATAAAGAAAGCAGAATACATACGTTTTCCTTTATGTTTTTATTTTGCCGAAACAGCACCGAAAGTCCTATTCCCGAATTGACTGCAAGCCCTGCCACCATGGCAGCAAAAGAAAGGATTCCGTCCTGATAAGCAGTTGCAATCACGATACTGGAACCGCACCCGGGAATCATTCCCACAAGGGGTGCAACCACCAGTTGCAATACTTTTCTTTGCCCAAGAAATTCGGTCAAACGGGCTTCTCCCACCCATTCCACAAACAACTCCATAAGAAAAGCGACCGCAAAAACAAACAGCAGGATTTTTAAGGCGCGGAGCAAGGGGTTCAAAAGATAAATTTTTACGTTGCTTTGTTTTTCGCAATGATGCTCGTGAAAAGCATGCTCTTCTTCCCCATCTACCCGGCGCACGCGGTTGCGAAAGCAATAATTCAATAAAAAGCCAATACCAACGCCGAAAACGAATTTAATCGCCAAAACGGGCAACACTGCCTTGGCGGTTGTGGGAGAGGCTAACAGTACGGGGATTCCTTCATCGCTGGTAACCAAGAATACGGTAAACAGCGTGCCTATGGCAACCATCCCTTTACTGTATAAACCTGCCGCCATAACCGAAAATCCACATTCGGGAATCAGCCCCACACCACCGGCAATTAAGGGGGCAAGTTTACCTTTTGCTATTTTTTTGTTCCACGCTTGCACCCGTTTGCCGTGCTCTACTGCCTCTAATATAAAATAAATCAAAAACAGGAAAGGAAACAGTTTTAAGGAGTGCTCTATCGCGTGTAAAAGCGCATGAATCAACATATTTCTCCAAAATTCTTACTTGATTAAGAATGGAAAAACGGCAAATTTCGGAAGAAATCTGCCGTTTTTCTGGTGCGAAGGACGGGACTTGAACCCGTACGGATATCCATACGCTCCTTAGACGTACGCGTCTGCCAATTCCGCCACCCTCGCAAGCGTGTTTAATTATACAACAAGGTTTTTATTTTGTCAAGAAAAAGAATAGTGTTTTTCGTATTTATTTTTTGCGTTTTGTACTTTTGTAAGATATTTTTTTGTTTCACGGTAAGGAATTTCGGTTAAGATTTTCCCGTCATCCGAATACTTGGGGTTTTTTAGCCATGCGCTAACCGTTCCTTCCCCGGCATTATAGGCGGCAAGTACGGTGTTTTCATGCGCAAAGCGTGCGCGAAGATAACTAAGATACCTACAACCGATACGAATGTTATATTCTGCATCCGTTAAATACACTTCTAAATAATCGTAACCGTTGCGGGATGCCATAAACGCTGCCGTTGCAGGCAAAATTTGCATCAGCCCCACAGCCCCTTTTTTAGAAACCGCTTTTTCACGAAAACCGCTTTCCGTATGAATGACTGCAAAAATCAGCGCGGGGGAAAACCCGTTTTCGGCTGCATACTTTTTTACCAGCGGCGCATACGTAACGGGATAGGTGCGCGCTACGTATACAGGGCGCACCGAAAGCAGTGTGAAAAACAGAAAGAAAACAACAATAACCTTTTCAAATACCTTTAAGAATTTCCGCAACTTCTTCACTTAAACGGCGGCTGAAATTTTCTTTGGACGTGCCGTTCTTAATTACAGTATGCGCGGAAAAATCCGTATTAGAATAATCCGTTTGGTTTTTTATGCGAAGACGTACGTCCTTTTCACTTAAACCGTCCCTATGGCAAACTGCGGCAACGCGCTGCTCTTCTTCCCGAAGAATTACCCAAACGCGATCAAAATCCTTTTCAGTACCGCTTTCAAACAGCAAAGGTACTTCCGCAAAAACCACGGGGCTGACCTGCTGTGCCTTATCCATTTTTTTGTACAGCGTTTGCATAATCACGGGATGCAAAGCTGCGTTCAGTTTTTTTAATTCTTTTTTATCCTTGAACACGGTGGCGGCAAGGGCTTTTCTATCCACTTTTCCGTTTTTTACGGCGTGCGGAAACAAGGGGGCTAAAATTTCCGCTCCCTTTTTTCCGTTCACCAGCTTTCGCGAAATTTCGTCTGCCGAAAAAACGGGATAACCCAGTTTTTTTAATTGTTCAGCAGCAAGGGTTTTTCCGCTGCCAATACCACCCGTAATTGCAACTTTCATATATATCCTACTTGGCTTCCAGCCAGTTTTGCCCTTCCCCCACTTCTACGGTCAGGGGCACGGAAAGGGAAACCACCCCTTCCATTTCTTCGGTTAAAATGCGGCGCACAGCATCTTCTTCACCGGGAGCGGTATCCACGATAAGTTCGTCGTGCACCTGTAAAATCAATTTACTTTGTAAATTTTCGCGTTGGATACGTTCAAAAACCGCAAGCATTGCCATTTTAATTATATCCGCCGCAGCACCTTGCAAGGGCATATTCATTGCGGCACGTTCGCCAAACGCACGCAAATTTCCGTTAGAAGATTTTAGTTCGGGGAAATATCTTCTTCTCCCCGTAAAGGTGGTTAAATAGCCTTGTTCGCGCGCTTTTTCCACATTTTCGTCCATATAAGCACGCACTTCGGGGTAGGTTGCAAAGTAAGCGGCAATATAATCCTTGGCTTCCTTAACACTGCTTTTAATATTGGCGGCAAGTCCGTATTCGCTAATGCCGTAAATTACACCAAAGTTCACCGCTTTTGCACTTCTGCGCATTGCGGGGGTTACATCACCATCCGCAACGCCGAACACTTTTGCTGCGGTTGCCGCGTGTACGTCCACCCCACGGCAAAAAGCCTGCACCAACCCTTCGCAGGAAGAAAACGCGGCAAGTAGCCGAAGTTCAATTTGCGAATAGTCTGCCGAAAGAATTTTGCCCCCTGCAAAACGGGAAACAAACATCTTACGCAAAATTTTCCCTTCCTCCTCCCGAACGGGAATATTTTGCAGGTTGGGTTCACGGCTGGAAAGACGGCCCGTGGTAGTTACCGTTTGCAAAAAGCGGCTGTGTAATTTATTTTCCCCGTCAAGCAAAGGCGCAATGCCGCTTAAATACGTGGATAACAATTTTTGTTTTTGACGATATTCCAAAATCAGGGGTACAACGGGGTGTTTATCCGAAAGTTCTTCCAACACTTCCTTATCCGTAACGTAACCCGTTTTATTCTTTTTGCCTTTTCCCAGTTGCAGTTTTTCAAAGAGAACAACACCCAACTGTTTGGGAGAATTTAAGTTAAAATCCCCCGCAAAAGCAAAAATTTCGCCTTGGATGCGATTGATTTCCTTTTCAAACTTAACGGTTAAGGAAGAAAGTTCTTTTCCTTCTACCGTTACCCCACTTTGTTCCATTTCGTACAAAACGTACATCAGGGGCAGTTCAATTTCTTCGTACAACTTCTGCATGCCGTCTGCACATAATTTTTGGTACAGTTCCCCATACGAACGGGTGAACGCAAAAGCCGGTGTTTCCGCAGGGAAAGAATAGCCCGCAATCACGTCCGTTACCTTTTCCGCTTTCCCCGTGGGGTCTACCAAATACTTCAAAACCGAATAATCACGAATTTTGGCATTTACGGCAACGCCGTACTTTGCGGCGCGGCTTAAAAAAGTTTTGCCGTCATACGTTAACAGTTCGTTTTCTTTTTTGGATAAAAAGTCTTTGATTGCCCCAAAAATATCCCCCTCAAACGCGCCGGCATCCAGCAGGGTTTCTTTGATGGCAATCACGCCTTCTACCCCCTCGGCATAGAAAAACGCTTGCTTTTCGGTAGGAATAAAGGTTAGTTTATTTGTATTTGCAAACGCTTGCGCAATCTCGGTTACAGCAGAAAATTGCAAGGTTTTCGTTAAAGTAATTTCTGCGGTTACAGGGGCAACTTCTTCCAAGAAAGATGGAGCGGCATCACTAAATAAGGGTTGGGGAATTTCCGGTTTTTCTTCCCCCTTTTCTTCTTCCGAACTAAACAGGTTTTCCTTTTTCAAAAAAGTGAAAAACTGTAAGGAACGGAACGTTTCCTTTGCGCTGTTGGGCAGGGGCATGGAAAACTGCAAATCCTGTAACGTAAAGGGCAGCGTTATCCCCGTATCAATAGTAGCCAAACGGTAAGAAAGATGGGCTAAATCCTGATTTTGTTCCAGTTTTTCTTTCAGTTTTCCTTTTACTGCTGTAATATTTTCGTATACACCCCGTAAAGTGCCGTATGCAGTAAGTAAATCCTTGGCGGTTTTTTCCCCAACGCCGGGCACCCCGGGAATTTTATCCGAAGCATCCCCCATTAAACTTTTCAAATCTATAATTTGGCAGGGGGTTAATCCCGTTTTTTGGGTAAAGTTTTCCACCGTATAATCTTCGGTTTCATGCACGCCCCGCTTGGTAAAACATACGGTTGTGGATTCATCCACCAGTTGAAAACTATCCTTATCCCCCGTATAAATATCCGTAAGAACGGAAAACCGTTTCGCCGCCGTTCCGATAATATCGTCTGCTTCTATGCCCGCTTGCTCATACGTGCGTATGCCCATAGCGTGCAATACTTCTTTCATCAAAGGAACCTGGGGAACCAAGTCGTCGGGCATGGGCTTTCTGCCCTGCTTGTAGCCATCGTACATTTGGTGGCGGAAAGTGGGCTCCTTCCTATCAAACGCAACCAACATATGCGTCGGTTTTTTTTCTGCAATTACGCGCAGCAGCATATTAACGAAGGCAAAAACCGCGTTGGTAGGAACGCCATCCTTGGTTGTCAGGGGGGGCGTAGCGTAAAATGCGCGGTTTAATAGGCTGTTTCCGTCAATTAAAATTAATTTTTGCATAAGTTCTTAAAATCCTTGTGAAAAATCCTTGCTTTTTTATTTTTTATGTGGTATAATCTACCCGTTCCTTTGCCGAAGTGGTGGAACTGGCAGACGCGCCGGACTCAAAATCCGGTGGTAGCGATACCGTGTGGGTTCGAGTCCCACCTTCGGCACCAGTTAGCAAGTCTTTTGATTTTCCAAAAGGCTTGTTTTTTTTGCCTTTTGCAAAAAACTATCCTTTTTCTTTTTTAAGACTTGCTTTGCGTGCAAAAGGCTTGTTTTTTATTTATTTCTCCGTTGCGCTTTGCAACGGAGTTTTTATTTTTGCAAACGCCGATTCCTTACACCAAATGCACGCCGTTGATAACCAGGGAAAATTCCCTATCCAAAAATTCGGCAGCGCGGCGGCACATTTGCATTCTTCCAAAATAGATTTCAAAATAATCCATTACCGAGCAAATTTCGGTGTTAATGGTAATATTTAAGGTAATAAACCCTTCGGTAACGCTTATGAAACTGCTTTCCGCGGCTAAATTTACCCTATCGTGAATGTTTGCATCCTTGGGCGGAATAGAGCGCACCGCTTGACGAACGCGGCTTTTATGCACGTCCGCTTTATCCGCCAAAATAAGCGCGGAAGATATACGGCTGACGGGCGTACCGTGTTTTTCATCATGATTGCCGATTGCCATCATAATTTCCGCAGCGGATTCGTAGCCCAGCCCCATACGGGTTAAAATGCCGTAAGCGAGGAGCGCCCCCGATTGCGCGTGGTCTACGCGGTTTACCGCGTTTCCTAAATCGTGCAAGTAGCCTGCGATTTCCGAAAGGTTGATTTCGTATTCGGTGCCACCGATTTGGCGCATAATTTCCCCTGCGGTTTTGCTTACGATACGGCAATGGCGTTCGGAATGTTCGGTAAAGCCAAGCGCTTCAATTTGCTTGGCGGAAATATCCATAATCGCCTTTACTTCCCTATCCTTTTTTACGTCCTGCAAGGTAATCATTCTTCCTCCTTACTACGGATAAATGCCTCCTTTTCCTTGCGGAACGCTTTTATTTCCGCTTCAAAGCCGTTATCCGTGGGCTGATAATACTGCCGATTTTTTAAGCTATCGGGCAAATACTGTTGGCGAACGTATCCGCCGTAGTTATGGGGATATTTATAGTTGTTTTTTTCCTGTTTTTCTTCCTTACTTTTATAAGATACGTCCCTTAGGTACATGGGAACGGCGTCATCCCGCGTGTTTTGCGCATCTTCCTTAGCGGCATACATGGCATTGACCACCGCGTTGGATTTAGGCGCTTCACATACATAGATAATTGCAGCGGATAAAGGAATCATTCCTTCGGGCAAGCCCAACTTTTCAAAAGCTGCGTACGCACTTTGCGCAATCACCAAGGCTTGGGGGTCTGCCATACCTACGTCCTCTGCAGAGTGCACTAACAATCTTCTTGCAACCAAATGGGGGTCGCAACCCCCCTCTATCAAGCGTTGCGCGTAATATAAAGCGGCGTTACTATCGCTTCCGCGCAAACTTTTACAAAAGGCGGAAAGCACATCGTAATACAGCGTTTCATCCACCGAAAGGGCTTTTTTCTGCGAAGATTCTTCTGCATCACGCAGGGTAACGCGAATTACCCCGTCTATTCCCGGCGGAGTGGTTAAAACTGCCATTTCCAATGCGCCGTAAGCGGAGCGCAAATCCCCACCTGCGGTAAATACGATATGATTTAGGGCGGCATCCTCCATTTCCACGGTATAATTGCCCAGCCCCTTTTTTTCGTCCTTTAAGGCTTTTAGAAGCGCGCCCTTAATTTCTTGCCCCGTTAAACGCTCAAAGCGGAACACGCGGCAACGGCTTACGATTGCGCCGGTCATGGAAGCATAGGGGTTTTCTGTGGTAGAACCGATAAAAATGATAGTTCCCTTTTCTACCGCAGGAAGTAACGAATCGGACTGCGCTTTATTAAAGCGGTGGCATTCGTCTAACAGCAGATAGGTTTTTTTGCCAAACATTCTTAGGTCGTTTTCCGCCTGTTCCACCACCTTTTTTACATCCGCCACACCCGAAGATACGGCGTTTAATTTGGCAAACTTTCCCTGCGTGCTGTTTGCAATTACGTTAGCAAGCGTGGTTTTTCCGCAACCGGGAGGTCCCCAAAAAATACAGCTGCCCAGCCGATCCATCATAATAGCACGGGACAGCATGGAAGTTGGGGAAATTAAATGCGACTGACCCACAAATTCTTTTAAGGTTGTGGGGCGCATCCGTTCCGCAAGGGGGGTTGCGGAATCTTGTTTTTGCATAAAATCAAACAAATCCATAGGTATTCTTCTCCAAAATAAATTATACCATACCTTCGCAAGAAAAACAAGGGGGAAAAGATATTTTTTAACGAAAAAGCGCCACGCGATAAGAAAGTCTTTCGCGTGGCGCTTGCCTTTTTCAAAGAAAACCGAGACGTCCTGTAAGCCGAGTTCTGTCTTGGACGACTATCTATCTAGACCGTACGTTGCCGCACGGTTCAAGCGAACTAAAACGGAAACGCCGGCGGGCCGCCGGTGCTCGTTTCCCCGTCTTGCTCCGAGTGGGGTTTACATGGCACCCTTTGTCGCCAAAGGGTCGGTGAGCTCTTACCTCGCCTTTCCATCCTTACAAACTACGTTTGCGGTTTATTTCTGTTGCACTTTCCTTAGGGTCGCCCCCATTTGCCGTTAGCAAACACTCTTGCCCTGTGGAGCTCGGACTTTCCTCGTTGAAACTAAATTCCACCGCAGTCGCCCGAACATCTCGATTTCTTGTTTATTTTAACACAAAACGGGGAAAAATACTACTGTTTTATGCTGAAATTTCAAAATTTTAGGGGGTTTTTATGCAACCGGTAGCATTTTTGGTGGGCGCTTCCACGGGAATCGGATATGAATTTGCAAAACTTTGCATGCAAAAAGGGTATGCGGTAATCAATGCCAGTCGCACCAAGTGCGATATGGAGGGCGTAACGAATTATACCGTCAACGTAGAAAGCAGCGAACAAATTATGGACGCCGTTCGGGAAATCACCCAAAAAAAACGCCGCATTGACCTTGTTGTTTATTTTGCGGGGATCAGCATTGCCGCACCCATGGAACACGTGGAAGAAGAGGACGTAAAAGAGATTTGGAACGTAAATTATTTAGGCTTTTTGCGAGTAGTCAAGGCGGTTCTTCCCGTAATGCGGGCGCAAAACCGTGGCAGAATTATTGCCGTAAGTTCTATGGGCAGTGTTCTTCCCATTCCGTTTGACGCATATTACAGCGGTGCAAAAGCAGCCATCAATTTGGCATGCGAATCTTTGCGCTTGGAACTTTCCCCTTTCCGAATTACCGTTTATGCAGTGCTGCCCGGAGGTACAAAAACCGACTTTACCGAAAAACGCAAAATTTATACGGGTACGCAAACACGGCTATATTCGGGTAAAATGAAAAATGCGGTAAAAGCCCTTGCCGAAACCGAACAGCAAGGAATGAGTGCCCCGTTAGCCGCAGAAAAAATTATGGCAACGGTGTACCGCAAAAACCCACCGCCCCTGATTGCCATTGGTGCAAAAAACAAGTTTTACTACCTTTGCGCAAAATTTTTGCCCCGCAAGTGGGTTTGCGGATTGCTTTCCAAAAAATATAAAATTTAAGTGAAAAAAAGCCCCGAACCGTTTTGGTTCGGGGCTATCTTTTTATTTTTTTACTTCTTTAGAAGTAATTATTACTTTTTGGAAGTATAGGAAGTATGCAATACGTGATGCGCAACCTTGCTGCCGGGTTGACCCAAGAAGGTTTCGTACACTTCTTTTACAACGGGGTTATCGTGGCTTTTACGAAGGGTTGCATCTGCATCTTGCTTATAAAGTGCAGAAGCACGTTTTGCCTTATAATCTTCGTTATTGCGAACGAAAGCATCCATTAAGGGTTGACCGCCACCGTTTACGCAACCGCCGGGACAGCACATGATTTCAATAAACTGTGCATCACAGGTGCCGTTCTTAACCGATTCACAAATTTCTTTTGCGTTGGTAAGACCGGATGCTACTGCAACGTTTACGGATAAATCACCTGCTTGGTAGGTTGCCTTTTTGATGCCTGCGGTACCGCGTACTGCTTCAAAGGTAACGTTTTCAACGGGTTTACCCGTGATGGTTTCAACCGCAGTACGAAGCGCTGCTTCCATAACACCGCCCGTTGCACCGAAGATAACGCCTGCACCCGTGAATACGCCAAGGGGATTATCAAATTCACCATCGGGCAGACGGTTGAACATGATACCGTTTTGCTTAATCATCTTAGCAAGTTCACGCGTGGTTAAAACTGCGTCAATATCCGCTTCACCGCAAGCTGCTTGGTTGGGACGAAGTTTCTCACCCTTCTTAGCAGTACAGGGCATGATGGATACAACGAACAGTTTTTTGGGATCTACCCCAAGCTTTTGTGCGTAGTAAGTTTTTACCAAAGCGCCGAACATTTGTTGGGGAGATTTGCAAGAAGAAAGGTTGGGGATTAATTCGGGATAGTAGTGTTCTACGTAGTTAATCCATCCGGGGCTGCAGCTGGTGAACATGGGAAGCGCACCGCCGTTTTTGATACGTTCAATCAGTTCGTGCGATTCTTCCATAATGGTCATATCCGCAGCAAAGTTTACGTCAAACACTTTATCAAAGCCGAGCAAACGAAGGGCGGAAACCATTTTGCCTTCCACATTGGTACCCATTTCGTAGCCAAATTCTTCGCCAAGACCTGCGCGAACCGAAGGAGCGGGACCTGCAACTACGATCTTTTCGGGATCGTGAATTGCCGCCATTACCACGTCAATTTCTTCTCTTTCATGCAGTGCACCCGTGGGGCAAACGTTGATACATTGACCGCAAGCCACGCAAGAAGTGGAAGCAAGGGGCATTTCAAACGCGCTTAAAATTTCGGTTTTGAAACCGCGCTTGGTAGCACCGATTACGCCGATACCTTGGGTGTTTTTACAAGCAGCAACGCATCTTCTGCAAAGAACGCATTTGCTGTTATCGCGAACCAAGTAATTGTTTACATCCACTTGGGAAGCGGAAACTTCCCCTGCAAACGCGTGCATATCACAGCCGTATTCGTAGGAAAGACGTTGTAATTCGCAGTTGGTGTTTCTGGAACAGGACAAGCAGTCCTTTCTATGGTTGGAAAGCAGAAGTTCAATGGTGGTTTTTCTGCTTTGGCGAACCTTGGGGGTGTTGGTAAATACTTCCATGCCTTCTGCTACGGGATATACGCAGGAAGCAACCAAACTTCTTGCGCCCTTCACTTCTACAACGCAAACGCGGCAAGCGCCGATTTCGTTGATTTCCTTTAAGTAGCAGAGGGTGGGAATTTTAATGCCGATGCTTGCAGCCGCATTGAGTACGGTGGTGCCGGCAGGAACGGAAACGTCCATTCCGTCAATTTTCAAATTAACCATTTTTACGTCAGCCATTATCTTTTCCTCCCTTAACCTCTGGAAATTGCTTTGAACTTACAGTTGCCTAAGCATACGCCGCACTTCACGCACTTATCCGTATCAATGGTGTAAGAGGGAAGCTTATGACCGGGCGCAATGTAGTCCGTTTTAACGATAGCGTTCACCGCACAGTTTCTTGCGCAAAGGCCGCAACCGATACATTTATCTTTATCAATGGAGAAGGTCAAAAGGCTCTTACATACGCCTGCGGGGCAACGTTTTTCCTTAACGTGTGCTTCGTATTCATCACGGAAGTAACGAAGGGTGGAAAGAACGGGGTTGGGAGCAGTTTGGCCAAGACCGCACAAGGAGTTATCCTTAATGTATTGGCACAATTCTTCCATTTTATCCAAATCTTCCATGGTTGCTTTACCTTCGGTAACCTTGGTAAGCATTTCGTACAAACGCTTGGTACCGATACGGCAAGCCGTACATTTACCGCAGGATTCATCTACCGTAAATTCCAAGAAGAACTTAGCGATATCAACCATACAGTTATCTTCGTCCATTACGATAAGACCGCCCGAACCCATCATGGAGCCGATAGCAATCAAGCTATCGTAATCAATTTTGGTATCAATTAAGGATGCGGGGATGCAGCCGCCCGAAGGACCACCCGTTTGCGCAGCCTTAAACTTTTTGCCGTTAGGAATACCGCCGCCGATTTCGTACAATACTTCACGAAGGGTGGTACCCATGGGAACTTCTACAAGCCCGGTGTTTTCAATTTTGCCGCCCAAAGCGAATACTTTGGTACCCTTACTTTTTTCCGTACCCATAGAAGCAAACCATTCTGCGCCGTTTAAGATGATTTGGCAGATGTTTGCGTAGGTTTCTACGTTGTTAAGCAAAGTGGGTTTGCCGTACAAACCTTTTACTGCGGGGAAAGGAGGACGGGGACGGGGTTCGCCGCGTTTTCCTTCAACCGATTCCAAAAGCGCGGTTTCTTCACCGCATACGAACGCGCCTGCACCAAGACGAATGTCAAGGTCAAAGCTGAAATCCGTGCCTAAAATATTTTTGCCGAGTAAACCATTTTCGCGTGCTTGACGGATTGCGGTTTCCAAACGGTGTACCGCAATGGGATATTCCGCACGAACGTAAACGTAACCTTGGTTAGCGCCGATAGCGTAAGCGGCAATCGCCATTGCTTCAATTACGGTGTGGGGGTCGCCTTCCAAAACCGAACGGTCCATAAACGCACCGGGGTCCCCTTCGTCCGCATTACAAGCAACGTATTTTTGATCTGCAACGGATGCTTTTGTGAACATCCACTTTCTGCCGGTGGGGAAACCACCGCCACCACGACCGCGAAGGCCCGAATCCAAAACGGTTTGGATTACTTCGTCTTGCGTCATAGAGGTTAAAACTTTTGCTAAAGCTTGGTAACCGTCGCGCGCAATGTATTCGTTGATGTTTTCGGGATCAATAACACCGCAGTTTCTAAGCGCAACACGGTTTTGCTTATGATAGAAGTGGGTATCGTATAAAGATTTAACGGTATCCCCTTCCACCGTTTCGGGATATAAGTATTTTTTAACGATATTCCCTTTAACGATATGTTCCGAAACGATTTCAGGAACGTATTCGGCTTGAATTTGCGTGTAGAACGCACCTTCGGGATATACGATTACGACGGGACCTAAAGCGCAAAGACCGAAACAACCCGTAAAGATAACCTTTACTTCCTTTTCAAGACCTGCTTCTGCAACGCCTTTTTTGAACGCATCGTATACGTCTTTGGAATGACCGGAGGTACAACCCGTACCGCCACAAATCAAAATGTGCTTTTTGAAGTTGCCCTTAATTAAAGAACTATCTTCAACCGTTCTACCATCTACGTCTGCTCTATGCAAATCGCGAAGGTTGGAAAGTTCTGCAATATTTTTCATATTCTCTTTTCTCCTTAATTGTTCGCCAACGCAGAAATAATTATTCGTACTTTGCAAGAATATCTTTTACTTGCCCTACCGTTACTTTTCCGTATACTTCTCCGTTTACGGTAAGAACGGGCGCCAAACCGCAGCAACCGATGCAACGGGTTGCTTCCAGCGAGAATTTGCCGTCTTCCGTCAAACTTTCGCCTTCGGGTAACTTCAACAGTTCACGGAACTTGTTGTATACGTCCCCCGAACCTTTTACGTAGCACGCCGTACCTAAGCATACGCCCACTTTGTACTTACCGCTGGGGGTAAGGGTAAACTGTGCGTAGAAGGTGGCAACGCCGTACACTTCCGCAAGGGGCACGCCAAAAAAGTCTGCAATCATTTGTTGCACTTCTATAGGCAAATAGCCGTAGATTTCCTGTGCATGTTGCAAGGCGGGCATAACCGCGCCGCGTACGCCTTTCAGTTCGTTCAAAACTTCGTACAGTTTTGCTTCTTGTTCTTTCGTGCCCTTGAAAGGCACTGCTTTCTTCGTCATACGAACCTCCATCCAAAAAAGTCTTATGTAATTATGAATTACAACATTACATTCCAAGGGATTATAGCACAACAGAAAATATTTTTCAACCCTTTTTTCATAAAAAACCGAATTTTCGCAAAATTTTCCAAAGGAAAAGGAGGGTTTTCCCCTTTTTCGCAAAAAAAAAGCCGCATCTATTGTTTGCAAAACAGATGCGGCTGTGTTTTATTTTTCTTGTTCTACCCTGTCCGAACACAAAATTTCGGCTTTTACACAGCGAAGGGCTGTGGGGTTCCATTCTTCCTTTTTCAGGCGAACCGTCCAGTTATTTCCGTCCGAAGCACCCGGCGTATTCACACGCAAATCCGCCCTTTTCAAAATGTCAAAGAAGGGCAAAACGGCAAGATTGCTGCGAGAGTGCAAAAGCAACGCGTTTGCCCTACCCACAAAGTATTTTCCGGTACCCGTTTTTTTACAGGGCAAATTCCGTTTTTTACATTCCGAAGAAAGGATGCGGAAAAACATTTTCCTACCCCCTTCATCCTGTTCCCGAAAGAGTGCCAGCAGAGGCTGATTGTCGTGCGTGCCCGTGTACGCGACGCTGTTTTTAAGGTGGTGGGAAATTAAGTGCGGATTTTTCGGGTTTTCGTCAAACATAAAAGAAAGCACACGCATACCCGGATAACCGCTTTTTTTCAAAAAACGAACCAAGGATTCATCCGAAGTTCCTAAATCTTCCGCAACGATAGGTGCGGATTTCATACCGCGAAACAATGCGGTTTTCGGCCCATCGTACCACTTGCCGTTTTTTGCGTTTTCCGCATGTTTTGGCACAGCATAATACCGATCCAAACCGCGGAAATGGTCTATACGGAGCATATCGTACAGGGTCAAATTTTCACGAATACGGTTCCGCCACCAGCGATACCCCGTTTCCTTTTGCGCTGCCCAGTCGTAAATGGGATTTCCCCACAACTGACCGTTTTCATCAAAGTAATCGGGGGGAACGCCCGCCACAAGTTCGGGCATGCGATTTTCCCCAAGTAAAAACAGTTCGGGATGCACCCAGGCTTCTACGCTGTCTAAGGAAAGATACAGGGGCAAATCCCCCAAAATTTCCACGCCTATCCGGTTTGCATACGCCTTTAAGGCGTACCACTGACGGAAGAACTGATATTGCACAAACAGATAAAAGTTTACGGTTTCGCGATTTCTGCTACGGGCAAGACGGATGGCAAGGGGGCGGCGCAGGCGCAATTCCTGCTCCCAATCATACCACGGAATACCCTGTTTTTCGGCTTTCAGCGCGGCAAAAAGTGCGTATTCGCGGAACTTTTTTTGCGCCGCAAATTTACGGTATTCGGGGGTGGGAACAAAGCGCAAAAACGCCTTTTTCAACAATGCTAAACGCGTTTCGTACAGCCACGCGTAATCTACCTTTCCCGTATTTTCCACACGGGCGGAAGAAAGTTCTTCTTCGGTCAACAGCCCTTCCTTTTGCAAAGTGGGAAGGTCAATAAAATAGGGGTTCCCCGCATAACCGCATTCCGCCTGATAGGGGGAATCGCCGTACCCCGTTGGGGTCAGGGGCAATACTTGCCAAACGCGAAAACCCGCGTTGCGAATACTGCGCAAAAAAGCGCGCGCTTCCCTGCCCATACTGCCAATTCCGTATTCTCCCCACAGGGAAAAAACGGGCAATAATACACCTGCTTTTCTCTCTTTCATACCAACACTCTCTCTTTGGTTATTCACGAATAACCGTACTTTCGCCAACAATAGCGCTTAGCGGCTTTTCCCAGGGGTTTTCGCGTAATTTTTCTACCACCTGAAAGTCATAACAAACACCCACCGTAAAGCAGGTTTTTTCGCTTAAAAACCGGTCGTAATACCCCTTGCCGTACCCTATGCGATAGCGGCGTAAATCTGCCGCCGAAAGGGGAACAATTACCACGTCCGGACAATCAATTTCACGGTATACGCACGGAACGGAAACACCGAAATCCCCTTTCGTAAAATCTTCGGATTCAGGCATTGCCGCAACCAGTTCTTCCCCTTTGGTTACGGGGTAAAGCACTGTTTTCCCCGCATTTTTTAACATCTGAATCAAAGGGGCAGTATTCAACTCTCCCCGAACGGGAAGATACACCATAACCGTTTGGGCGCTTTGAACTTCGGGAAAGGAAAAAACAGTTTTTGCCACCGACTTCGCTGCCGCCGCGGCACGTTCCAAAGGAACGGATTTTCTTTCCGCAATCATTTTTTTTCTGATTTCCGCTTGTTCCATTTCTGAACCGCCCACCTTAAACTGCCGCTTATTGTACCATTTTTCCCTTGTCTTGTCAAGGTGTTTTCCTTGGAAATTTCCCACCTTTTTCGCAACGCGCAGGCATTTTTTAATTGACAAGTGCGCGCGAGTATGATAATATAAATGTTATCTGTTATTTATTACACACGCGCCGTGCACACGCGCTTGCACGGACAAAAGGAAAGGGCTATGGTTTTAGACTACGTGATTTTGGGTATTTACGCCCTGGCAATGATTGGCATTGCCGTTTATACCAAAAACCGTGCGGGCACGGTAAACGACTTTTTGCTTGCGGGCAAAAAGGGATTAAACGGATGGATGACTGCGTTTTCTTACGGAACCGCTTATTTTTCCGCGGTTATTTTTATCGGCTATGCGGGGCAATTCGGCAGGTCGTTCGGTTTGGCTTCGGTTTGGATTGGGATTGGCAACGCAATCATTGGCACCTTGTTTGCCTGGCTGGTTCTTGCCAAACGCACCAAGAATATGACCCGCCGATTAAGCGCAAAAACCATGCCCGACTTTTTTGAAAAACGCTACGGAAGCCGTCGCTTAAAGTTGGTTGCGGCAGTAATTATTTTCTTATTCTTAATTCCCTACTCCGCATCCGTATATAACGGGCTGAGCAGTTTGTTTGAAATCGTATTCGGAATTGAGGGTTGGATTATTATGCTTGCCCTTGCGGCGCTGACCGCCGTTTACCTGTTCTTTGGCGGATATTTCGCCACCTCCCTTTCGGATTTTATTCAAGGGATTATCATGCTGGTAGGCGTTGTGTTAATGGTGGTTTTCTTTATGAAATCCGAACAGGTAAACTGGGATTTAACCGAACTGACGAAAAACCCCAACTTAACTTGGTTTACCTTTGGCGCGGAAAACAAGGGATTATACGGAAGTACAATGACGTTGCTTTCCCTACTGCTACTTACCTCGCTTGGTGTGTGGGCGTTACCCCAAACCATTCATAAATATTACGCAATCCGCGATAAAAAAGCCATTTCGCAAGGGGTAATTGTTAGCACGGTGTTTGCTTTGGTTATCGGTTTTTGCGCTTACTTTACGGGCGCGCTTAGCCACTGCTTCCCCTCTTTAGGAACCGTTCCCGATTCCACCGTCGTTCCCGAAATGCTTAAACTGGTAATGCCCGTTGGGCTTACGGGGCTGATTGCGGTGCTTTTGCTTTCCGCAAGTATGTCCACCTTGGCTTCGGTATCCTTGGCAGGGGCTTCGGTAATTGCCGTTGATTTATACAAAGGAAAAATCAACCAAAATGCAAGCGATAAACGGGTAAACGTAGTAATGAAAACTTTATGCCTTTGCTTCGTTGCCCTTTCCGTTCTGCTTGCCATTTTGAACGAGAAATTTCATCTTGCCGCCATCGCTTATTTTATGGGGCTTAGCTGGGGCACGCTTGCCGGTTGCTTTATCGGCCCGTACGTGCTTGGCGTGCTTTGGAAAAAGGTAACGAAACCCGCCGTATGGACTTCCATTATCAGCACCCTGGTTTTAACCGTAGGTTTAATTTTCGTATTCGGTTACGATAAAAACGGTTGGAGTTGCAGTTTTGGTACCGCGCTGAAAAGCGGGGTTGCCAGTTCCCCATTAATCGGCGTAATCTGTATGCTATTCTCCCTACTGATTACCACGGTTGTAAGTTTGTGCACCAAAGCACCTAACAATGCTATTCTTGCCGAAGCATTTGATAAACACGTGGAAGGCGAAATTCAATAAGAAAGGAAAGAAACATGATTTGGTCTAAAGAAGAAAGTATGCCAAGAGCGGAGTTGGAAGCGTTACAACTTTCTCGCTTGCAAGAAACGGTAAAGCGCGTATACGAAAAAGTACCCGCTTACCGCAAAAAAATGGAAGAAAAGGGCGTAACCCCGGACGACGTGAAAACGTTGAAAGATTTAGCAAAACTGCCCTTTGTAACCAAACAGGATATGCGGGATAACTATCCCTTCGGTTTATTTGCGGTAGAAAAGGACGACTTGGTTCGTATTCACGCAAGTAGCGGCACCACGGGAAAACCCACCGTTGTTGGTTACACCCAAGGGGATTTGGAAACGTGGACGGAATGTGTTTCGCGTATCGCGTGTATGGGTGGTGCATCCAAAAAAGACGTAGCGCAAATTTGCTTTGGCTACGGCATGTTTACGGGCGCACTTGGGCTGCATTACGGCTTGGAAAAAATCGGTGCGGCAATCGTGCCTTCTTCCACCGGAAATTCCCAAAAGCAAATTATGTACATGCAGGACTTTGCAACCTCCCTTTTGGTGGCTACCCCTTCGTACGCGCTTCGCCTTGCCGAAGTTGCAAAGGAAATGGGCGTAGACCCCGCAAAGGATTTAAGCGTAAAAATTGCGCTTGTGGGCAGCGAACTGCTAACCGACGCAATGCGTGAAGAAATGCACAAGGTTTGGGGTCGGGATATTTTAATTACCAGCAACTATGGAATGAGCGAACTGATGGGCCCCGGCGTTTCGGGCGAATGTTTGGAACATACGGGGATGCACATTAACGAAGATTACTTTATTCCCGAAATTATTGACCCCGTAACCGAAGAAGTTTTACCTGCGGGCGAAAAGGGCGAACTGGTAATTACCTGCATCAAAAAGGAAGGCTTACCTTTAATCCGTTACCGCACCAAGGATATTACCCGTTTGTTCTACGAGCCTTGCGCATGCGGAAGAACCTTCTGCCGTATGGAAAACTTATCCGGCAGAAGCGACGACATGTTGAAAATTCGCGGGGTAAACGTATTCCCCAGCCAAATTGAAGAAGTAATTTTAAGTGTGGAAGAACTTGGCCCCCATTACGAAATCGTGTTAGAACGCGAGGGGTACACGGATAAGATGACCGTGAAAGTGGAACTTGCGCAAAGTACCGATTCTTTTTCCACCTTGGAAAAAATAACCAAAGAAGTAAAAACAAAACTAAAAACCATCCTTGGGCTGGACGCGAAGGTCATGTTGGAATCCCCCAACACCTTGCAACGGTTTGAAGGCAAAGCAAAAAGAGTAAAAGATTTAAGGAGAATGTAACGTGGCAAACAAAACGATTATGCTTGGTAACGAAGCAATTGCAAGGGGCGCGTTTGAAGCGGGTGTAAAACTTAGCAGCGCTTACCCCGGAACCCCCAGCACGGAAATTAGTGAATTTCTTGCGAAATACGAAGAAGTATATACCGAATGGGCTCCCAACGAAAAGGTGGCGGCGGAAGTAGCAATCGGCGCTTCCATTTCGGGCGTACGCAGTATGGCTTGTATGAAACACGTGGGCTTAAACGTGGCGGCAGACCCCCTTTACACCTTTGCTTATACGGGGGTAAACGGCGGTTCGGTATTCGTTGTGGCGGATGACCCCGGCTTAGCCAGTTCGCAAAACGAACAGGATACGCGTATGATTGCGCGCGCGGCGCACGTGCCCGTACTGGAACCTTCGGATAGCCAAGAAGCGAAAGACTTTATGAAATACGCTTACGAATTAAGCGAAAAGTACGATACCCCCGTAATTTTACGCACCACCACCAAGTTAGCGCACAGCCAAAGCGCGGTAACTTTGGAAGAAAGGGTGGAAGTTCCCGATAAGGAATACAGCCGTAATCTTGCCAAATACGTAATGATGCCCGCTTCGGCTATCGGCAGACACTTAGTGGTGGAAGACCGTGAAAACCGTATGGCGGCGGACGCGGTAAACTTCCCCGTAAACAAAACCGAAATTTTGGATAAAAAACTTGGTTTTATTACTTGCGGTATCGCCTATCAATACGTAAAGGAAGCCTTCCCGAATGCAAGCGTTCTGAAACTTGGGCTGGTAAATCCCCTTTCCAAGGAGTTGATTCAAAACTTTATCAGCCAAGTGGAAACCGTTTACGTATTTGAAGAATTGGAACCCGTAATGGAAGAACAAATCCGCGCTTGGGGCTTTAACGTAAAGGGAAAAGAATGCTTTACCCGTCAAGGCGAATACAGTGCAAATCTGCTTCGCCGCGTAATTTTAGGAACGGACGAAACCGCGTTTGATAAAGCGGATGCGGCTGCACGTCCCCCCATCCTTTGCCCGGGCTGCCCGCACAGAAGTGTATTTTCGGTACTGAATAAATTAAAAATTCACGCTGCGGGGGATATCGGTTGCTACACGTTGGGGGCGGTTGCGCCTTTAAGTGTAATTGATACCACTATTTGTATGGGCGCAAGTATTTCCTCCCTGCACGGCATGGAAAAAGCACGCGGTAAAGACTACGTGAAAAACTGGGTTGCCGTGATTGGGGATTCTACTTTCCTGCATACGGGCATCAACTCCCTAATCGGCATGGTATACAACAAGGCTACGGGAACGGTTATGATTTTGGATAACCGCACCACGGGCATGACAGGCCACCAAGAACACGCCGCAACGGGCAAAACCTTAAAGGGCGAAGAAACTTACGCAGTAGACCTTGCCCAACTTTGCCGTGCGGTTGGCGTGAAAAACGTAATTGAAGTTAATTCCTTTGATACCGCAAAATTAGAAAGCGTAATCAAGGAAAGCGTAAACGGGGACGAACTGACCGTAATTATTGCAAAATCCCCCTGCGTTTTATTAAAGGGACAAAAATTCCCGAACGTTTGCAAGGTAGATAGTGATGCGTGCCGTAAGTGCGGTATGTGTATGAAAATCGGTTGCCCCGCAATGAGCAAGGATGAAAACGGCAAGGTACAAATTGACGCGACCATGTGTAACGGATGCGGTCTTTGCAAAAACTATTGCAAATTCGGCGCAATTTCTACGGTGGAGAGATAAGACTATGACGAAGAATATTATGATTGTGGGCGTAGGCGGACAAGGAACCCTGCTTACCAGCAGAATTATCGGTAAAGCGGCACTTTCTAACGGCTATGATGTAAAAATTTCCGAAGTACACGGCATGGCGCAACGCGGCGGCAGTGTGGTAACCTTTGTTCGTTTTGGCGACAAGGTACACGAACCCGTTGTAGAAGAAGGACAAGCAGACGTGATTATCGCGTTTGAACGCTTGGAAGCGTTACGCTACGCGCATTTCTTGAAAAAGGATGGCGTTTTAGTGGTAAACGATTGCCGTATTGACCCCATGACGGTGGTTATCGGCGCAAAAACCTACCCTGAAAATATTTTGGAAACCCTGAAAAAAGACCACGCGGTATATACCGTGGATGGCAAAGAAATTGCAATTTCCTTAAACAACAGCAAAGTATTGAACTCCGTTGTTTTGGGCTTTGCGGCGCCCTTTATCGGATTTGATAAGGAAACCTGGCTTTCCACCGTGGCAACCACCGTTCCCCCCAAAACCGTGGATATTAACAAAGCAGCCTTCTTAAAAGGTATGGAACAGGCACAACAATAAGGAGCAAGAATATGATTTGGAACGAAACAAAAGAATGCATGAGCAGGGAGGAAATGCGCAACCTGCAAAGTGCACGTCTTGTAAAATTGGTGGAATACGTTTACCATAACGTGGAATTCTACCGCAAAAAAATGCAAGCCGTTGGTTTGATGCCCGGGGATATTCAAAGCATTGATGATATCACGAAACTCCCCTTTACCACAAAAGACGACTTACGCGACAACTATCCTTTCGGTTTGTTTGCCGTTCCCAACAGCGAAATCGTAAGAATTCACGCAAGCAGCGGTACTACGGGGAAAGCCACGGTAGTCGGTTATACCCGGTACGACCTGAATATTTGGAGCGAGTGCGTGGCGCGTTGCTTATCCATGGCAGGCGTAACCAAGGACGATATT
>JAZRTI010000029.1:0-4066 GCA_045651955.1 Christensenellaceae bacterium
GACTTCCTTCATTATAAACTCCCTTTTACGCGTCGATGGTGGAAATTGTAAGGGTGATTTCTTCCAGTACGTCCAAAAGCACCTTAACGGTATCCAGCGCGGTGAAGATATTTACGTTGTTTTCGGTAGCGGCGCGGCGGATTTCCACCCCGTCGTTTTCTTGACCGAAGGAGGAGATGTCGCGGGTGTTGATTACGTACGAAATATAGCCCATACGCAGGTTGTCAAGCACTTCGTTGCTGCCTTCGGAAATCTTCTTAAACACGTGCGTTCTAATGCCGTTTGCCTTTAAGAATCTTGCCGTACCTTCGGTTGCAACAATATTAAACCCAAGGTTATAGAAACGGCGGATTAGGGGCAACGCTTCTTCCTTATCCTTATCCGCAATGGTAGCAAATACCGAACCGTAGTTTTGTAAACGCATACCCGACGCTTGCAGCGCCTTATATAAAGCGCGGTTTAAGGTGTCGTCGTAACCAATAGCTTCACCCGTGGATTTCATTTCGGGGGAAAGGTACGCGTCTAATCCACGCAATTTGTTAAAGGAGAACACGGGCACTTTTACGTACCAGCGTTTCTTTTCCGCAGGATAGATATCGAAGATGCCCTGTTCTTTCAGGCTCTTTCCTAAAATTACTTCGGTTGCGATATCCGCAAGGCTGTAACCCGTGGACTTAGAAAGGAAGGGTACGGTACGCGAGGAACGGGGGTTTACTTCAATAATAAACACGTTGTCTTCCTTATCCACAATGAACTGGATGTTGTAAAGCCCAACGATACCGATACCAAGCCCCAGTTTTTTCGCGTATTGCAGGATAATTCCCTTTACCTTGTTGGAGATACTGAACGAAGGATATACGCTGATACTATCCCCACTGTGAACGCCCGTTCTTTCAACCAGTTCCATAATGCCGGGAACGAACACATCTCTGCCATCGCAAATTGCGTCTACTTCCACTTCTCTGCCTTGGATGTATTTATCTACCAAAACGGGTTTATCTTCGTCAATTTCTACCGCCGTTTTTAAGTAATGGCGAAGTTGATCTTCGTTCGCAACAATTTGCATTGCGCGGCCACCCAAAACAAAGCTGGGGCGAACCAGTACGGGGTACCCGATTTTAGCGGCAACTTCTACCCCTTGTTCAATGCGGGTAACCGCTTGGCCTTGGGGTTGGGGAATATTTAACTCCTCCAAAATCTTTTCAAACGCATCACGGTTTTCCGCGCGTTCAATTGCTTCGCAATCCGTACCGATAATCTTAACGCCGCGTTCCATCAAAGGCTGCGCCAAGTTGATTGCGGTTTGTCCACCCAAGGATGCGATAACGCCTTCGGGCTTTTCAAACTCAATAATATTCATTACGTCTTCCGCAGTCAAAGGTTCAAAGTACAGCTTATCCGCGGTGGTATAGTCGGTAGAAACCGTTTCGGGGTTGTTGTTGATGATAATTGCTTCGTAACCCGAATTTTTAATGGTGGTTACCGCGTGTACGGTGGAATAGTCAAATTCTACCCCTTGACCGATACGGATGGGCCCTGCGCCCAGCACCACGATTTTCTTTTTGGGGGTGATTACCGATTGATTTTCCCCTTTATACGAAGAATAGAAGTAAGGAATATACGCGTTGGTGTGGCAAGTATCTACCATGCGGAACACGGGGTACATACCCAAACGCTTTCTCATTTCGTAAACGTACAGTTCCTTTTCTCCCCAAAGTTTTGCAATATATTTATCCGAAAAGCCCATCTTCTTGGCTTCAAATAAAATTTCTTCGTCGTCCTTTGCGTTCTTCACCGTTTCTTCCATTTTTACAATGCGAAGAACGGCATCCAAGAAATAGCGGGTGATTTGGGTGATACCGAACAGTTCTTCCACGGTTACACCCCTGCGCATCAGTTCTGCCACCGCAAAGATATTGTCATCACGGAACACGGAGATATATTCTTTCAGTTCTGCATCCGTCTTTTTATCAAATTTAGGCAGGTGGAAGTGGCATGCGCCGATTTCCAGCGAACGTACGGATTTTAACAAACATTCTTCCAAAGTGGAGCCGATGCCCATAACTTCGCCCGTTGCTTTCATTTGCGTACCAAGAACGTTAGCCGCATTGGTGAATTTATCAAAGGGGAAACGGGGAAGTTTAGCAATTACGTAGTCAAGCGCAGGTTCAAACGCCGCGTTGGTGTTGGCAATTGCAATATCTTCCAGAAGCATCCCTACTGCAATTTTTGCCGTTACCCTTGCAATGGGGTAACCGCTTGCTTTACTTGCAAGTGCGGAAGAACGGCTTACGCGGGGGTTTACTTCAATTAAGTAATATTCGCTGGTTTCGGGGTTTAACGCGAATTGTACGTTACAGCCACCCGCAATTTTCAGTTCGCGAATAATCTTAATCGCGCTGTCGTTCAGCATTTTTTGGTCTTTTTCGGAAAGGGTCATAATGGGCGCAACTACGATGGAATCCCCCGTGTGTACGCC
This sequence comes from Christensenellaceae bacterium, assembly GCA_045651955.1. Taxonomy (GTDB): domain Bacteria; phylum Bacillota; class Clostridia; order Christensenellales; family Borkfalkiaceae; genus SIG402. Next base: position 2,480 of record JAZRTI010000029.1, read on the forward strand.
AACGGGGTCAATGTTTTCCATTCCGCAGATGGTAATCGCGTGGTCCGCGCTATCCCGCATTACTTCAAATTCAATTTCCTTGTAGCCCTTTACGCTTTTTTCAATTAATACTTGGTGTACGGGGGAAAGCTTAAAGCCGTTCGTACCGATTTCCACAAGTTCTTCTTCGTTATACGCAAAGCCGCCGCCCGTACCGCCAAGGGTGAACGCAGGGCGCAGAACAACGGGATAACCGATACGTTTTGCTGCCGCTTTTGCTTCTTCTAAGTTATAGGTGATTTCCGAAGGAATGGTGGGTTCGCCGATATCCTGGCAAAGTTGCTTGAACAGTTCGCGGTCTTCCGCACGTTCAATACTTTCGCTGCTGGTACCCAAAAGTTCTACGTTGCATTCTTTCAAAACCCCTTTCTTTTCCAGCTGCATAGCAAGGTTCAGCCCCGTTTGACCACCGATACCGGGCAAAATTGCATCCGGGCGTTCGTATCTTAAAATCTTCGCCACGTATTCCAAAGTTAAGGGTTCCATGTATACCTTATCCGCAATGGTAGTATCCGTCATAATGGTTGCGGGGTTGGAGTTTACAAGGACTACTTCGTACCCTTCTTCCTTTAGCGCCAAGCACGCTTGCGTACCCGCGTAGTCAAATTCCGCCGCCTGACCGATAACAATGGGGCCGGAGCCAATGATAAGTACCTTTTTAATGTCCGTTCTCTTTGCCATTTTCTTTCTCCTTATATTTCGTATTTTATTTTCTGTAAATTTCTTCGCTGCCTAAGTAGGTACATTCGCATACGCCGAATAGTTTTTCGCCTTGGAAGGGGGTTGCCCTACCCTTAGATAAAAACTCTTCGGGGTTTACGGTGAATTCGGTTTCCAAATCAAACACCGTAACGCCGCCGTCGTAAGGAATTCCAAACCGTTCGCGGGGGCGAATGGAAAGCGCCTCAACCACCCGTTCCATACTTACCTTTCCCGTTTTAATCAGGTGCGTATAAAGCACCGCAAACGCCGTTTCCAGCCCCACGATTCCGAACGCACTTTTTTCCAGTCCGCGGGATTTTTCCTCCTGCGTATGGGGGGCATGGTCGGTAGCAATCATATCAATTGTACCATCCAGCAGACCCGCTACCAGGGCTTCCCTGTCCTCGGGGCTGCGCAGAGGCGGATTCATTTTAAACCGTCCCTCCTCCTGCAGGAAGCTGTCATCCATTACCAGGTAATGAGGACCGGTTTCGCAGGTCACATCCACGCCCCTAGCTTTGGCCTTGCGGATGATATCCACACTCTCTTTGGTGGAGATGTGGCAGACATGGTACTTACATCCAATCTCTTCCACCAGCTTCAGATCTCTTGCGATCTGCTCATACTCGCTGGCGCAGCAAATACCTTTGTGACCGTGGGCCTTTGCATACTCGCCATCGTGGATATAGCCGCCACGAAGCAATTCATTCACTTCGCAATGAGCAACGATCATCTTACCCAAAGCCTTTGCCCGCAGCATAGCCTGACGCATCATATCGTCACTCTGCACACCGCGGCCGTCATCGGAAAAGCCAATGACATCTTTTGCCATGCCTTCCAGGTCAG
>JAZRTI010000030.1:0-24570 GCA_045651955.1 Christensenellaceae bacterium
CGTACACGAAATGGCACGCGACGAAGCACGTCATGGCAAGGCTTTTGAAGGCTTACTTGCAAGATACTTCAATAAATAATCCATAAAATAAATACTCTTTTCCTTAAAAAATATACGATTTAGCGCCCGTTCGTTTGACGAACGGGCGCATTTCGCTGTATAATATACAGCGGACATAAGGAGAATGACTATGATTTCGGAAAGAAAAGACGTAAGAAATATCGCTATCATTGCGCACGTAGACCACGGCAAAACCACCATGGTTGACCAACTGCTGAAAGAAGCGGGAACTTTCCGCCAAAACGAACAGGTGGCAGACCGCGTGATGGATAGCGGGGATATTGAACGCGAACGCGGCATTACCATTCTGGCAAAAAATACCGCCGTAGAATACAAAGGGGTGAAAATAAACATTATTGATACCCCGGGGCACGCAGACTTTGGCGGCGAAGTAGAACGTATTTTATCTATGGTAGACGGAGTTTTACTACTTGTTGACGCGGTAGAAGGCTGTATGCCCCAAACCCGTTACGTACTGAAAAAAGCACTGGGATTAAACAAAAAGGCAATCGTAGTGGTAAATAAGGTGGATAAAGGCTGCGATACGGACGCAATTAACGACCAAATTTTGGGGCTGTTTTTTGACCTGGGTGCAAATGACGACCAAATTGATTTTAAGACGGTTTACGCTTCCGCAAAGCAAGGCTGGGCAAACTACGATTTAACGCCCACGGATAATATGAGCGCCATTTTTGAAACCATTTTATCCGAAATCCCTGCCCCCAAGGGGGATATGGAAGCACCCTTGCAAGCCATTATCTGCAACGTGGAATACGACGAATACGTGGGTAGAATCGGCATTGGCAAGGTGGTTCGCGGTAAAATTTATGACGGACAACCCGTAGTATTATGCCACGACGACGTAACCTATCCCGTAAGCCGCATTAACAAACTGTATCAGTTTGAAGGGTTAAAAAGAAAGGAAGTAACCGAAGGTGGCGTTGGGGATATCGTTGCAATCAGCGGTATTGAAAACATCAATATCGGGGAAACCATTTGCGCTATGGACTGCGTAGATCCCCTACCCTTTGTAAAAATTGACGAACCTACTATGAGCATGCTGTTTATGGTAAACGACAGCCCCTTTGCGGGAAAAGAAGGGAAATTTGTAACCAGCCGCCACCTTCGCGCAAGACTTTTCAAGGAAATTGAAACCAACGTTTCTATGAAGGTGGAAGAAACCGAACGTGCGGAATGCTTTAAGGTGTACGGACGCGGTGAATTGCATCTTTCCATTTTAATTGAAAACATGCGTCGCGAAGGGTTTGAATTTCAAGTTTCCCGTCCCAAGGTAATTTTCAAAGAAGTCAACGGGCACACCTACGAACCCGTGGAATATTTAACGGTGGACGTGCCCGACGAATACGTGGGTGCGGTAATGAATAAATTAGGTGCAAGAAAGGGCGAACTAATCACCATGACACCCGATGGCCGTGGGGGTACGCGTTTGGAATTTGATATTCCTGCACGCTGCTTAATCGGATACCGCAGCGAAATGTTGACGGATACCAAGGGCTTTGGCGTTATGAACCACGTGTTTAAGGATTACGAACCCTACAAGGGGGATATTCCCACCCGTACACGCGGTTCGGTAGTTGTGTTTGAAGACGGAACCACAACCACTTACGGCTTATACAACGCGCAAGAACGCAGCACCTTATTCCTTGGTGCAGGCAAAAAAGTATATGCGGGGCAAATTGTGGGTGAAAACAGCCGGGACGACGATTTGGTTGTAAATGTTTGTAAGGAAAAGCACTTAACCAACACCCGAAGTTCCTCCTCGGACGAAGCGCTTAGATTAATCCCCCCCACCCTTCTTTCCCTGGAACAGTGCCTGGAATTTATAGCAGATGACGAACTAGTGGAAATCACCCCCCAGAACATCCGATTAAGAAAGCGCATTTTAAGCAAAGAACAACGCATGAAAATTGCCGCAAGAATGAAAGGCTAACCCAAAGAAAACAAAATAAACGAACGCCGCGCTATGTTAAGCACGGCGTTTATTTTTGTTGTTCCTTTTCTATCAATGCTAATTTTTGTTCCCTAGTTAGCCTTTTTATGGCAATTTCCCGTTTTAGGGCGGTGGATTTATCCGTAACCGTTTCGGTATAAACGATTTGTACGGGCAACCGGCTGCGCGTATACTTTGCGCCCTTTCCTTCGTTGTGCGCTTTTAGCCGCGTTTCCGCGTTTTTTGCAATACCGCAGTATAGCGTTCCGTCCGCGCAAGAAAGCAAATATACTTGATATTCTTTACTTACAGTTCGTTCCACAGTTTTACCCCGCGGGTATTTACAATAATGCGGAATACCGCGCAAACGGCAACGGATAACGTTGCGCCCACGCCTGCACCCCAAAGCCCGAACTCCTTACACAAAAATCCTGCCGCCACACCAAGCGCTGCCACAAGCAAGGTAACACCCAAAGTGGAAATAAACGCTGCCGCGCTTTGTTTTACGGGCTGGGCAGAAGATGTCCATTCTAATTTTGGAAATTTCAAATTTACAAATAAATCAATATCTGCCAGTGCCGCGGTGGCAAACAACACGCTAACGCCCCCAAGCAACGCGTACCATACGTACATTTTGCATACGGCACAAATTACGGTATACGAAAAAAGGGTAAAAGGCAGGGTGAACAGAATTTGAAAGTTGCGCTTTGCGCCCAAAACGCTTTTTGCGGAAACAGGCATGGTTTTGATTAGCCAAAGCGTTTTTCCTTCCATAGAAACGGAACTTGCCGCCGTAGGTGCCATTGCCGCACACGATACAAACAAAAAGGGCAAAACCCCCAAAAAGAAGGGTACCGTTGCCATTTGCGCCAAAGTACCCCGAAAGGAAGATGACGCCAAAGCGGCAACCCCTACCCCCAGCAACACAATGGGGCCGATTCCGTTATTAACGAAATACACGGTGTCTGCAAAAAAACGTTTTCCTTCCCTTTTTAACAGCGCACGGGAACTTCCCTTAACCTTTACGGTTACCTTTCCCCTGTTTTTAACCGCCGAATTTGCGTTAAACAAATTACATAAGGGGCGGTACCAAAACCCAACCGCCGCCGAAATAAGCAAGGCACAAACAATTCCCACGCCCACACAAAGCAAGCAAGCCCTAACATTGCCCAAAAACGCGCCTTCAAAAAACCAAGAAAGGCTGGGCAGTATTTTCGCCATAACGCCGTAGGTAGAATTTAGCCCCTCCTCGTTTTTCTGCGTCATAATCAAAACCATTACACCCACAACCAAAAATAAGTATAAAAAGTTGGCTATGGATTTGATTCTGTTATATCGGGCAAGCAAAAAACCCAAAGTGCCCCCAATCAGCATACCCACAAACAAAGGCAACACCGGAAAAAAGAACATCAATGCCAAATATCGCAAAACCACGGCGAGCGCAAGCCCGATTTTGATACAGGTGATTACTATCATAGGCAGAAAAATCAGTGCGGTTGTAATCAGCTGTGCCACGTATACCGTTACAAGTTTTACCGCCACAACTGTAAAATGAGATACGGGCATATGCGCAAGCCGCTGATAATCCCTTTCCGAAAACAACATTAAATGCGAAGATGTCAGTGCAGAGATAAAACAAAGCATCCCCGCAACCCCCAGCAGCATTTGCACAACCGAAAGCACGGATTCCGCAGGCACCAGCCCAATCAACATCCATTCGTACAGGGAAACAAACGCCACCACCATCAGGGCGATCACCCCAAAGGAAAGTGTTTTTCCTTTATTTTTTTTACGGAATACTCCTGCATATAAATTTTTTAGTTGCAGGGATAAAAGCATGCAAAATTTTTTCATACCCCTTCCCCTGCGGTTTTTTCGGATAAACTTAAAAACAGTTCTTCCAAACTGCTATCCCCCAAAATTTCCTGTGTTTTTCCGCACACCATCAAACTGCCCTGTTTGATAATCGCAATCCTATTACACAGTTTTTCCGCGACCTCTAAAACGTGGGTGGAAAAGAAAAAACTTACCCCTTCCCCACACAGTTCGCGCATAATTTCCTTTAAGTGATGGCTTGCCACGGGATCCAACCCCACGAAAGGTTCGTCCATCACCACTAATCGCGGGCGGTGAATCAACGCACCGCAAATGGCAAGTTTTTGGCGCATTCCGTGCGAATAGGTAGAAACGGAGGAAGAAAGCACTTCGGATATTCCAAACAGTTCGGTATACTTTTTGATTTGTTTTTGGGCATCTTCCCCTTGCATTTCGTACATATCTGCAAGAAAGGTCAAATATTCCTTGCCGCTTAAAAATTCGTAAATATCCGGATTATCCGGCAAATACGCCATTACCCGCTTTGCTTGTATACTTTGGGTAACAACATCCTTGCCGTCCACTGCTATTTTTCCGCCGTCAAACGTTTGAATCCCCACAATAGAACGGATTGCCGTACTTTTCCCTGCGCCGTTATGCCCGATAAACCCAAAAATTTCCCCGGGGTTTACCGTTAACGTCAAATGATTCAGGGCAACCGTATCCCCGTATTTTTTTGTTAGATTTTCAATTTTCAGCATATCAGGCTCTCCCTTTTGGGTTTTCTTTTCGGGCTGCGAAAAAAGGAAAATAGTTTATTGCTGTTTGGAATCAATCACCGCGCGCAGTTCTTTCACAAAAGATTCTACGCCGCCTTCACAATCCGCATCTCCGTTCAGGTAATATTCAGTAACTCCTGCCAAAGTACGGAAAACAATTTTCAGTACGGGTAAGGCTACGCCCACAATTCTTTCACGCAAAGGCAGGGTTAAATCCTTTCCGTGCTGTCTGATACTTCTTTTTGTATAATCGCGGTACGGGGTTTGCATTTTAACCAGTTCCACCCCAACAAAATCCTGATAATTAAAATCCGCAAAAGATTCTTGCTGAATATCCGTATCATAGCACACAGTGCGGGAATACACGTATATTTTTTTTGCGCCGTAGAAAAAGGCAACCGAAGAAAAACGGTTTCCGTACAGTTTTCCATCCGCACCAACACCTGCCTTGGATTTTAAGGGTAAATAACAAAACCCTTCAAAAAAAGCAGGGCGGCGTTCTTCCAGTTTTACATCCCCAAGCAAACTTTGCGCGCGCTGCATTGCGTCCACCAAGCCAACTTCCTGTAAAGCCCCTTTGATTTTTGCTATATCAATTTTTTTGGGCGCTTTTTTCAACGCGGAACGAAACATTTTTTGACTGCGAATACTCATACACTATCTCCTAAATTCTTTTCCTTGTTGCAGCACAGTGCTAAAACAAGGCAACGGTTTTCCCCTTTTACAGGGGTAACCCTTCCATTTTTCCATTCGTCGGTTACCCAATATTATACCATACCCCCCGTTCCTTTGCAATAGATACGCGCATTTTTTCCCTGAGTTTTTCGTATACTACGAAAAGAACGTTTTAGGGGGCGAAATTATGAAAATACTGCTTGCCGGGGGCGGAACGGCGGGGCATTGCGTACCCAATTTGGCACTGCTGCCCGAATTGAAAAAATATTTTACGGATATCCGCTATATCGGCACGGAACAAGGGATAGAACGCACCTTAATTGCACCTTACGGGCTACCCTACTACCCCATAAATACGCCGAAACTGATACGCGGTATTAGCGTTAGGGCTATCAAAAATAATTTGAAAGTCCCCTTTTCGCTTGCACGCGCAAAAAAACGCTGTGTGGAAATTTTGCAAGAATTTCAACCGGACGCGGTGTTTTTGAAAGGGGGATTCGTATGCTTGCCCGTTGCACTGGCGGCAAAAAAATTAAAAATCCCCTGCACCATTCACGAATCCGACCTTTCCTTTGGGCTTGCAAACCGATTATGCTTACCCTTTGCAAATCAAATTTTAACCGCTTTTCCGCAAACTGCCCAAAAGAAAAAACGCGCCCTTTGCGTGGGCGCGCCCTTGCGCGAAGAACTGTTTTCGGCAAGCAAAAAAGAGGGCATCCGCCGGTACGGACTTTCACACAAAAAGCCCGTTCTTTTGGTGATAGGCGGCAGCAGCGGCGCACGCGCTTTGAACGGCATAGTAAAGGATTCCTTACCCACTTTGAAAAAGAATTTTCAAATTTTACACATTGTGGGCAAAAAGGAGCCCTTGCCGCCCAAAGAAGATGGGTATCTGCCCCTGCCTTATGAGCAGGAGATGCAGTATGCGTACGCCGCTGCCGATTTTGCGCTGTCGCGCGCAGGGGCAAACGCACTGTTTGAACTGCTTGCTTTAGGTATTCCCACCCTTGCCGTTCCCCTGCCCACGGGGCGAGGAGATCAAAGGGAAAACGCCCGTTATTTTGCCATGAAAAAGGCTTTGCTGCAAGTAGAAGAACAAAACGTAACCGCACAAAATTTGCCCGACCACTTAAATAACTTACAGAAAAATGCCACCGCCCTGACGTTTGCAATGCAATCCCTGCAACTTTGCGGTGCAAACAAGCGCACGGTAAAAGCAATTTTATCCACAGTTCAAAAAAAACCGTAATGCGTTCGGATAACCGCAAAAAAGGTAAACGTTTTTTGCTATCCACCGAAAAACCCTACGGGTTAAAAAGCGCTTATGCGCGTTTCCTTTGGCATTTTTTCGCGGTTTAATTTGGACAAAATCACCGCAGCGCGGCTTTCATGATAACACGCATAACATTCGGTTTTTGCGCGGCGACTGATGGCACGCTTTCCCGTTAATTTTTCCCATTGTGCCAAAACGCTATCATAAACTACTTGTTTCATATTTCCTTCTCCCCGGCGTATTTTTGCCTTTTTTTCTTTATTCTACCCCAAAATACTTGACACATGCCTGTCATATAAATAAAATATTTTTAGAAGTATTTTATTTTACGGGGATAAGCCATGAAATATGAAATGTTACTGAAAATTTTATTTACCCTTTTGGGCAGGGAGCGCGTCAGTGCGCGTGAACTTGCCGAAAAATACGAACTTTCTACCCGCACGGTATACCGCTACGTAGAAACTATTGAAGGGGCAGGCGTTCCCATAGAACGCACCAGCGGCAGAAACGGTGGATTTGCCATTCCCGAATATTTCCGTTTATCCGCAACCTACTTAAGCGATAAAGAACTTTCCGCCTTACTTGCGGCAGTTGCCGCCTTGGGAACGGAACTTGGCAGTACGGACTTAAATTCCGCACGCGAAAAATTGATTGCCACGCGAAAACGCCGTTTTACTTCCCTTCCCACCCCTGCGCCCTACGTAATTATAGATAGTGGCAGCTGGGGGGAAGCAGGCAACAATAAAGAAAAAATTGCTTTGCTTTCCCGCGCTGCGGAAGAAAATATGAAAATTCAGGTGCGCTATCATAATAACGACGGGGAGTTTTCAAACCGCGTACTCCACCCCTATTACCTGATATTAAAACAGGGCGTTTGGTACGTGTACGCTTATTGTGAATGGCGTAAAACCTTTCGTTTATTTCGCGTGGGGCGCATGGCAAGCCTTACGCTGTTAGAACGCACGTTTTTGCGCGAAGAAATCGCACCCCCTACCCTGAATTTTAACACCATGCTGAACGAAAATATTACCTTTACCTTGCAAGTGGAAAAAGAAAGCCTTTCGGCTGCGGAAGATTTATTTGGTGTGGAACGGATGGAAATTACGGATAACGGAACTTTGTTTACTTGCAGTATGCCAAACGACGACGTGCTGATTCGCGAACTGATGCACCTTGGCAGCGGCGTTCGGGTAATTACCCCCGAAAACCTGAAACAAAAACTGAAAGCCGCCGCCCTTGCCTTGGCGGAAAAGAATTAAACATATCCTAAAAGAAAATAAGAGCAAACAAAAAGGGAAAGCCGGTCGGCTTTCCCTTTTTTACTTTTCATTTTTATTTGGTTTTTTCTTCTACGGAACTGTTTTCCTTTTCCGTTCCGTTTACGTCGTCGCTTAAGCCTTGCGTCGCTTGATTTTCCACGGTAACGGCAGATTCGTCAACAACGCTTGCTTGCCCTGCAATTTCCGTATCCCCTTGGTTGCCCTGTGCATTACTTTCCACCTTTTCGGAATCTTCAAACACAGCCTCTGCCAAAATTAGTGTTCCATTCCCCACGGCAAGCCTTTTCATAATAAAAATACTTGCAATCTCCACAAAAGGAAGAAAAGAACGCCATCCCAACGATACACTTGCGTTTTTTGCCAGCGCATACATAATAACAAACAGTCCACCGATTATACTGAAAAGGATTACGGGGGCTTTAATACGTATTTGGGGCAGATATTTCCTTTTTATAAATTCTTCCGTTCGTGTTACGGTAATATAGTTTTTTGTTAATATTATAAAAATCCATAACTCTAGCACTACAAATACAAACCTGAAAAACTTTTTGAACTGCAAAAAATTTATTGAACTAAATTTAAGAACAAATAACGGTATAGCGCACAAAAAAACCATACGGCTAATACAAATCAATACACTTTCTTTCCATTTTCCTTTTGTGGAAAACAAAGCTAAAAAGTTGCACGTTCCGCAAATAACAATTAGTAAAATATATAACCAAAGACGCCCCGTGCTTACCGACATTCCCGAAAGGAAACTGCTAATACAAAAAAACACGAAGACAGATAATATGCTTTTATTTAACGAACCCAAACTGTTTAGCAGCACCCTTTTCCGCTTGTCATCCTCTACATTTTTTAGCGTTGCAGTTTTTAAGTCTGCAAAACCGCGAATTGCTTTATGAATACAAATACCTATAATCACGGCATAGGCAATAATAAGTCCCATCACAGGAAACACCTGCTTAAACTGTGCCCACGCCCCTTTAGGCATCTGTTTACCAGAAAAACAAGCAAACAGCGCCGAAAAAAAGGCTATCATTACTTCAACGACACTTATCGCCAAAGCGAATGCATTTTTTACACTTACACCAACCAAACGGTAAGGAACCACGCCAAAAACCAAATAGATAATGCAAGTAATCATACCCAACAAGCACGCAGCAACCGTCCATTTTTGCAGTTTGATTGCCGTTTTACGTTTCGTCAATAACTTACTCATGAAAACAAACTTCCTCCCATTTGATAATCCCAATAATCAAGCATATCATCATCGCCCCACAAATCTTTTGCCTTATCATAATTAAAATCTATAACCGTATTTCCGATATTTACAAATTTCATATGATAGTTTGCGGTCATAGTGTCTTCTTGATAGCCCGATTTAACGCTTAACCCAACTTCGGGTTTTGTGGACGAAGAAATATCGATTTTAAGAGAACATTCGTTATAGTCATCCCAAGGATCTGGCAAAGTTTTGTTATACTTGTTTACCGTTTCTTTCCATTGTTTTTTACTAATCGAAAACTTTTTAGTTTCGGTAGAAATTTCTTCTACGTCAATAAAAAAGTCTAAAATATTGCCAAAATCCCCTATCCATTTCATGGTATCTTCGGATAAATCATTCGGATCTATAGATAAAGACACATCTGACAAAGAGAGCCAAATCCCGTTTTTCGAAGACAGTTTCATCCAGCTGCCATCACTAAAATATGCCTCAAAATAATGATAATAGATATACGTTTCCTTTCCGTCATAAAAAAATTCCGCATCCATATCAATTACCACAGAGGCACTTTCTAAACCTGCCTCTACCTCTTGCTCCATTTTTGCTTTGGCACGAACTGCAAATTTCCCTTCTGAAATGTAATAACGAAAATCGTCCGATGTAATTTTAATTTTTGAGTTGACTTTTTCATTTCCTTTTCCTTCAATTTCTTCTACGATTTCCTTTCCGCTCATGATTACGGTAACACTGTTGGGGTCAAATACGGTATTTTTACTGTTTTCCGTATTTGTATTTGCGGACATCAATGCCGTTCTGCCATTCATACTTCTACATATTTTGAACACAGTAAGCAAATCGTCCATGCTTGCAACTTTTTGATTCACCCCTTTTCCCGCACCGGCTATTGAACTTTTCCCAAAGGAAAAATCTATTTTTGAAATTCTGCCTGCAAAAACCAAAACAAACAGCAAAATTACAGAAATTGCGGATGTCCATATTCTTTTGTTTTTCATTTCTTTCTCCTTACGTTATAAATTATCCCATTTTGGGATAAAAATACTATACCACAATGGTATAATTATGTCAAGGGTTTTAAGAAATGAGATTAAAAAAATTACGAAAAGACAAAAATATATCTCAACTGAAACTGGCTTTGGATTTAGAAATGAATCAAAACAGTATCAGCCGCTATGAAAACGGCGATCGCGAAGCGGACTACGCAACGCTGATTAAGTTTGCTGACTATTTTAACGTTTCCATTGACTATATCTTAGAAAGAACGGATAATCCCAAAATGAACAAATAAAAAAGACGGCGCGTGCCGTCTTTTTTGTTTGTTTCGGGAATCATTCTTCCTTTTTCCTATCCTTCATTACTTTGTATTCCCTGCGGGGCAGAACTGCCATATAGGCAGGGCGGATAATTTTATTACCGTTGATAATTTCTTCTAATCGGTGTGCCGCCCAGCCTGCCGTTCTTGCCACGGCAAACAAGGGGGTAAACAGCGCGTCGGGCAAGCCCAGCATACGGTAAACAAAACCGCTGTAAAAATCCACGTTGGGGCTTACGCCTTTATACATTTTGCGTTTTTCCGCAATCAACATGGGGGCAAGGCGCGCAACCGTTTCGTGCAAATAAAATTCCTTTTCCATCCCTTTTTCGTGCGCTAATTCCCTTGCAAAGTGCTTTAAGATAACCGCGCGCGGGTCGGATTTGGAATAAATGGCGTGGCCGATTCCGTACACCAAACCGCTTTTATCAAAGGCTTCCTTATTTATCAGTTTGATTAAATACTGTTTTACCTGTTCTTCATCCGTAATATCGGTTACGTTTTGTTTTAAGTCGTCCATCATGGCGCACACTTTTACGTTGGCGCCCCCGTGTTTGGGACCTTTCAGCGAACCGATGGATGCGGCAAAAGCAGAATAGGTATCCGTACCCGAAGAAGTAACCACGTGCATGGTAAAACTGGAATTATTCCCCCCACCGTGTTCGGCGTGCAACACAAGCGCCAAGTCCAGCAGTTCCGCTTCTAACGGGGTATACTTGGAATCCTTTCTAAGCATATGTAAAATATTTTCCGCGGTGGATAAATTGGGGTCGGGGTCGTGCAAAATCAACTGCTTTGCCCCTTTATGGTAAAATTCCGAAACCTGATAACCGCACAAAGCAAGTTGGGGCATTTTGGCAATAATGGATAAACATTGCCATAAAACCGAAGCCAAATCCGTGTTTTCCGCATTGACATCCGAAGAATACAGTGTCAGCACCGAACGCGCCAAACTGTTCATTACGTCCTTTGTGGGAGATTTCATAATAAAATCTTCTATAAAGGTAGGGGGCAACGTGCGCAAAGCGGAAAGTTCCTTACAAAATTCCGCCAGTTCGGTTTTTGTGGGCAGGGTGCCAAACAACAATAGATAGCAGGTTTCTTCAAACCCTGCACGGTGTTCCCCCGTAAACCCATCCACCAAATCGTAAACGTTATATCCCCGATAATACAATTCCCCCTCGGTAGGCACAAGTTCCCCTTGTACTTCCCGTTTGGCAATCACTTCGGATATTTCGGTAAGTCCGGTTAAAACCCCCTTGCCGTTTAAGTCCCGCAGACCACGGTTTACGCGGTATTTTTCATATAACTCTTTATCAATCACACCTTCTTCCGCAATCCGTTTTGCCCAGGCGTTGATGTTTTCACTGCGCGTTTTCAAAAGTTTACCCCTTGCTGAAAATTGTTTTTGCTGTTGATTATATAATATTATATCACAATTCTTGCTTTCCTGTCAAATAAAAAAGCCGCGCCGCCCATTCGGTGCGGCGCGGCAAAAGCAAATCAATATTACTTTTCTTCGTAACTATCGCAGCAAGTGCAGGTATCCCCACACGCACAACCCACGTGTATATCCTTTAATGCGCAGGATTTTCCGTTTGCATTGTGCCGGCAGCCCTTTACGCTGCACATAATTGCCTGACTGTGTACCATATATATCCTCCTTCAAGCGAAAACGCCTAACCATATTATGCGTAAAAAAAGCGAAATATATTGACAAAGCAATAAAAAAAAGGTACAATAAGAAAAAGGAGATAAAACTATGAAAGTAATTTTAGTAAAGGACGTAAAAGGTTCGGGAAAAAAGAATGATGTACTAGAAGTTTCGGACGGCTACGCAAGAAACTTTTTATTGAAAAAAGGTTTGGCAGTGGAAGCAAATTCCACCAACTTAAATGCGGTAAATAACCAAAAGCAAGCGGCGGCATTCCACTTGGAAGAAGAAAAGAAAGCCAACCGCGCTTTGGCGGAAACACTGAAACAAACCACCGTAACCGTAACCGTAAAATGCGGTGAAAACGGTAAGGTGTTCGGCAGCGTTACCAGCAAAGAAATTGCTGACCGCTTATCCGCAATGGGGCTTACGGTAGATAAAAAGAAAATTGTGTTAAAGGACCCCATTAAATGTGCGGGCGAATACACGCTGGACGTAAAACTGATGCCCGAAATTTCTGCAAAACTGAAAGTAATCGTAGTAAACGGTTAATAAAAAGCATTGGAAAACGCGCAAAAAGGGTTCTCCCCTTTTGCGCGTTTTTTTGTTTATATTTCCCTGCCGACATATGAAAAAGGGCACATACGACAAATATTTATCCCCTTTCTTTTCAGTTTCTGCCGTATGCAACAAACCGCATATGTGCGGGAGCGACTATTTGCCCAAAAGCAAAAGCAGGGCGGTTTTCGATGGAAAACCGCCCTGCTTTATTCCGTTTAATTTTAGTTGTTGGGGTTATCAAATTCCGAGAACGGACTGCCGCTATCCGGGGAGGAATTTCCCCCTTCCAAATCCGAAAACGGACTATCGGCAGAAGATTCGTGCGGATGCGTGGGCGCACCGAACCCGGTGCCGTTTTCCCCGTAAGGATGTTTGGGGGTAGCATACGGATTGGGATTTTGGTTGGGCTGCCCGTAGGGATTTGCACCGCCATAAGGGCTGCCGCCGTACGGATTGGGTCCGCCGTAGGGGTTTTGGTTGGGATTTGCATACGGGTTTCCGTAAGGCATCCCCCCCACAAACGCATGGCGCATTGTTTCCAACTCCTCCTCAATCGTGCGGTTGTTTCGGCATACAAACAGGAAAATACCATCAATAAACAGCAAACTTAAAATGCCAAAGAAAACGCTTTGCCGCGTTTTGAAACGGCGATAAAAACTAACGAACAACATTCCACCGAAAATCAGGGAAACAACAAGCGCAGCAATTAAAATCCCGTCAAAAATTTTGGTGAACGCAGGCAGCAGCATTCCTTCTACATCTGCTTGCCAAGACATTCCCGTTTCATCTGCGTTAAAGAAATTGACAATATCCAGGTTGGATGCACAAATAAACGCGGTAGCCATAATTTGTATCGTAAGTTCCATTACCACGGCAATTCCGCGCACAATGGGAAACGCTACCCCTACCCAGGAAAGTCCACGGTTATTGAATTTACCTGAAAAGGCAAGTTTTCCCACGTAATAATAGCGCAGAAAGGGTAGAAAACACAGTTTTTCCGCCTTGCCCGGCAAATAGCGCTTGCATAAACGGGATACCGCCAAAACGCCAAATACGTAATTTACGCCAAAACTTAATATAATGGAAATCAAGGGGATGATATAATACGTGAAAATTAAATCCATCCGCGTTACTTCCAGCGCCAATAACATTTGCATATACTCTCCTTTTCCCCCGAAGGGGTTATGAAATTTTATTAAAGAACCAACCAACCCTTGATGCTTGCAAGCACCAAAATCCACATAGCGGTATTGACAACAAATGCAACAATGGTCCAAGGTATAAATTTACCCTTACTGCCCTTGGTGTTAAAGGGTTGCCATCCATAGTTTTCATGATAAAACCACTTGCCTTGGAAAGGGTCTTTTAAGGACTGTTCCCGGTCAAATGTAACGGTTTCATCCGTAAAACCTTGCGCATGGGCAGTTTTTATCGCCGCGTAATATCTGCCGTTTTGCTTTTGCATTTCTTCCGCATACGGACTGCGCGGGGGGTACAGCGCTAATAAAAATTTATTTTGCGTTTTTCCCTTACGCACGGTGGCAACAATCAACCACGCAAGCGCCGATAGTCCCAGCAGCACCGTAATTACGTAATACGCAATTTTTAAGGTGGGGTTTGTGATATCGTAAACCAAAGCCGACAGCCCCGAAAGCCCATTGTTCATTGCGTGCAACAGCATAGAAGGCAACAAACTTTTGGTTTCCACGTACAAAAAGCCAAGCAAAATGCCTATCAAAAACTGATATACCGTTTGCAAGGGGTTGGTGTGCATCAAGGAAAACATCAACGAGGAAAGAAGAACCGCCGTTCCTTTACCGTATTCCCTAAGCCCGTTTGCAATCACGCCGCGGAACAAAAACTCCTCCCCCACGGCAGGACAAACAATGGCAAGCACGTATAGCATTAGGATTAGCGACCCATCCCCCTGCAATTGCATAGTCCCAAGTTCTTCGGGGGTAAAAAAGAACGCTTCCACCACGTCGGTAACGGGTGCAAACAAGGTCATCGCTATAAAAAAGCAAAGGACGACCAAAAGAAAATAACTGCGGTTTCCATCCAAATACATACCGCCGCCCCGAACAAGATTGACCTTTTTCTTTTTACCCATCAATAGGGCAAGCCCCAGCATAAACGCCTGGGAAATCAGGGTGAAAACGATATCTATTGCCAACTCTACTTCTGATAAATAAGCAAAGTAGTCCACAACGGCAAACTGCAACACCAAAAGTCCAACCGCAGAAAGGACGTACGCAACAGCTGCGTCCGCCGCATTAAAGCGATTGGGATTGTACCATTTAGGCTTAGGCGCTTGCGCCGCACCGTAATAGGAATTTTCGTACATTTTCGCGTTCCTTTCGCGCATATTTTAACCTGAAATGCTTGAAATAAAGTTAAAATATTCACGCATGCAATCAACAAATTTCAGTTTACGGTATAATTCCCCCGAAAAACCCATGCAAGAAAGGAAGAATACCAGCATACAAAGTATACGCGTTTTTTCCCAAAAAGTCAACCTGTTTTCCCAAATTTTCCTTTTCCGAAACAAATCCAACTTTTTTATTTTAAGAAAGCACTTTTACCGGAGCAATGCGTTTTGCGGTAGCAGTAACTAAAATTTCATACCCTTCCTTTTTGCTTGCCACCTGAATTTTCACCCCGGAAAGGCAGTCAAAGTACGAAGAAAGCACTTCGCTTACGTCGCTTTTTAATAGCGCTTTCACTGATGGGGAAACGTTTTTTCTATCCTGCTCTATTACGGCAAACAGTCTGGCGCTGTCAAAATACTGCATTTTATATACTCCTTTTAATTTTTCTGCGGATACTCCCCCATAACCCGCGGTATTTCCGCGTGGGGTCATATTCCTTAAAAACACCTTTTTGCAAATTTTCAGTTGCAATTTTTATCGCCTTTTTAACATCCCTGCCCCCATTAGCACCCAGCAATAAACTTTCATCTTCGGGCAAAACGCAAAGGGGTTGCGCTTTTAACAGTTTACATACCGCCGCCGGGGAAATCATATCCCCTTCCGCAACCAAATCTCCACGCACGCGGTTTACCGCAATTTTAGGCTGCTCTATCCCGTATGAACGCAAAAGCGCAATCACTTTATCCGCATCCCGTACGGATAATGGGGAGGGGGTAACCACAACGACTGCCTCGCTTGCGCAGGATACCGCGCGGTGAAAACCTAAATCCAGCCCGGCGGGGCAATCAAATAAAATATAATCGGCATAGGATTTTAGCCCTTGTAAAACCGCGCAAATTTTTTGTGCGGAAATACTTTCGGTAAGGTAAGCGCGTTTGGATGGAAGAAATAGAAGGTTGGGGGTTTTTTCATCAATAATCAGTGCCTGTTTTAAGCGACACCGCCCTTCCACCACGTCAGCCAAATCGTAGGTAACCAAATGTTCTTGCCGAAGCGCCATATCCAAATTATTCAAGCCGAAATCCAAATCCGCCACCACCACGCGACAGCCCTTTTTTGCAAGGGCGCGGCCGACCAGTGCAGTAAGGGTGGTTTTCCCCACCCCGCCTTTCCCGGACGTAAATACGATTCTGCGAAGCATCTGTTTCCCCCTTTTCCCTGTGCTTATGGAAATGTATCATATCATGGGAAAAAGAAAAAGAACGCGTTTTCCTTGCCGAAAAACGCGTTCTTTTGCCGAAAAAACATCTATTCAACCGGGATAGTAACGTTTACGTTTGCGCAGTTTTCTTGATAGAAGCAAACGCCTTTGCCGTATAGGCTTTCTCCCGTATCTTTATGTATGTATGCGTTGTTTTTTACAATAATGTTTTTGGAGCGCAACGCGTACACAATCCACTTGCTATCCGTGATTATTACGTTGTTTTTAATGCGGATATTTTGGCAGTAATATTCGGGGGCTTTTTCGTCAAAATCGTACACGGGAACTATGCCGACTGCCGCACCGCCGTACTGATGGCAAAAATCCGTAAATACGTTGTTTTTGATTAGAAGGTTTTTTACCCCGCCCGATTCAAACCAGTACTTGCTTTCGGCGGAAACTTCAATGCACGAAGAACTGTTAGAAAACCAACTGTTTTTAATTACCGCTTTTTTGCGGGTGGCAACCAAAACCCCACGGGGGCGGTTGTTGGTAACCGAGCAATCGTCAAAGGTCAATTTGGCTTGGCGGGTGAAGTTTTCAATCAAATCCCCTTCCTTGGGCAGCGTGCCTTTTAAGGTAAGGGTGATTTCGTTTTCCTTGGTTAGTTCGGAAGAAAGAACCTTTGCCTTGCCACGGGGCACTAAACCACTCCCGTGATAAATCGCAAGGATATCCCCCTTAAAATATACGTTGGCGCCGTATTGCTGATAGTGCGAAAGGTTGACCGTTACCTTATTTTTTTCAACGCCGGTAACTTTGGTAAAGATGCCGTGGATATTCGCGCCGTCATCTAACATATTTTCAAAAATACATTCTTTTAGGCGCACTTTTCCCGTACAGTTGATAAAGTGGGTAGCGTCCGCGCCCGCGGTAACCACGCCGTGGCGTTCTTCCCCCAGCAAAATATGGAAACGGCGCAAGGTTACGTTGTGGCAGGTTTGGCAGTTTACACCCATAGAGGGGGTGTAATATACGATGACGTCCTGCACCGTAATATTTTTACAGTTAAACGCAAACAAGGTGTTGGCTTGACGGCTTTCCCCGTTCAGTACCACGATGCAACCCACCGTAAATTCCGCCATTTCCTTGCCGTAGAAACGAACGTTGCCGTTTTCCAGCATCTCGGCACGGAATAAATCGCGCGTGGTTTCTTCCCCATCCGTAAAACGGACGATACGGCATTGGCTGCCAAGCAAAACGCGCTTTAATTCCTTATCAAAGGCTTGCCACATACTGGGGAAATCATGATACGTTTGGGTAATTTCTTCCACCTGTTGGGTTAAGAAGCCGTTTTGCATAGCAAGGGAAGTTCCTTCCTTTACTTTCAGTTCTACGTATTCATCCGTAGAAACAACCACTTCCCCCTGCATATAAAAGGCTTTTGCGTAGTCCAACGTAAAGCCCGAAAGGGTGATATTTTTACAGCCGTCGAAGATAAAAGGGGAAACCCTTCCGTGGAACACGAGATGCGCGTTATCCCCCGTAATTTTTACGTTTTTCTTATTTTTTAGGTAAAAAGCAATGTTTTTTACGCCTGCATCACAGTTGCTTTGGTAATAAAACACCTGCTCGGTATCCTGTTCGTAAATATGATATTCGCCTGCGGATAAAAAGATTTCATCCCCGCTTTTTACGTTGCGCAACGCTTCCTTTAATTCCGCATACGAAAAGTTTTCTTGTGAAAAGATTTTTTTCATAGTCGTTTTCTCCCCTTTTTGGTTCAAAAGTTTAGTTAAAAAGATAATTTTATTTGTTTGGCAAGTTCTTTATCCCCGGCAATTACACCTGCCCCCACCACAGCGGCAAGTTCGGGGTTATCCCCGCTGACTACGGACATTTCCAGCTTTTCGGATAAATAATCGGCTGCACCCGCCACTTTGGAAGTTCCCCCACAAATCATAATGCCGGCATGTCGGATTTCCGCGGAAACTTCGGCGGGCAGCTTGGTAAGCACCATATGGATTACTTCTGCCAAACGGTCAAAATACAGGCGCATGGGCTCTATCACATCCCTGGACGTTAAGGAGATGGAACAAGGTCGCCCCGTATCCACACTTCTGCCGTTTACCACCGTAGCAGTGCGATCCCCGGGAATCAAACTGCCGATTTGCTGCTTTAAGCGCTCCGCAGTCAGTAGCCCGATTTTCAGGCGGTATTCGTTTGCCACGTAGTCTATCAGTTGTGCATCAATGTTACTGCCGCCCAAAGAAAGCGAAAGCCCTGCAATAATTCCATCCAAAGAAAGTGCGGCAATATTTGTAACTCCGCCCCCCATGTCCACCAAAAAACAGGGGGAATATTCGTTTAAGGGCACGTTCATACCCAGTGCCGCGCAAACGGGGTTTTGTACAAAAGTATATTTTTGAATGCCTGCACCTTTCAGTACGGTACCCAGTTTATACAAGTCCACTTCTCCCATACCGCAAGGCACGGAAACATATACCGAAGTAATGCGTTCCCCACCCTGTACTTTTTTTAAGAAAGCGGAAAGCATTTCCACCGCCATCCGTTCGTTGGTAACGCCCCCTTCGGAAATGGGGCAAACGATAAAGGTATTTTCCGCCGTTTTGCCGATAATTTTTTTTGCGTCCAGCCCCACGGCTTTTACCACGCGTTTTTCACCCGAAGAAACGGCAACTACGCTGGGCTCGGATAAAACAACCCCCTCCCCCGAACGGTAAATTTTTACGTTGGAAGAACCCAGATCTATGGCGTAAACATTTTTTTTCATAACACGCCTGCTCCTTTTAACATTTCACTGACCAGTTCGGTGGGAAATCCCACCACGTTATCATAACTGCCCACAATTGTTTTTACCAAGGGGAACCCATCCTGTATACCGTAAGCACCCGCCTTATCCAAAGGCTTATACTTGCTTACGTATTCCCGAATTTGCTGCTCGGTTAAGGAATGAAAAACAACCTCTGTTTCCCCTGCCGCAAGATATTCTTGTCCCTTGCAGGTAATGCACACGCCCGTATACACGCGGTGCGCGGTTCCTTGCAAAGCAGTAAGCATGTTCACCGCATCTTCCGCGTTTTCGGGCTTACCGAACAGTTGTAACCCCAAAGCAACCACCGTATCGCAACCGATAACCGTATGCGTATCAGGGATGCGGCTTGCCACCCACAGTGCTTTTTCGCGTGCGCGAAGAATTGCCGTTTCCTTGGGTGTTGCACCCAGGGCAGATTCCTCCCCTTCCGCCACCAAAATTGTAAACGCAGGGGTAATTTTACGCATCAGTTCCTTACGCCTTGGGGATGCGCTTGCCAAAACAATTTTTTCCATTTGCCTTTTTCGTTTCAATTCCGAAAACCGCCGTACCGTAAGGCAGGGCGGTTTTCGTGCTTTGTTATTCGTTAGGATTTCCTTCGGCGAGAACCTGGGCGGTTTCTACCGCGGTTTCCCCTACTACGGTTTGTGCGTTTTCGGTATTTTCGGTATTTTCAGCGCCCTCTACGGGTTCTTCATCCTCCTCTCTGGGGGCAACTGCCACGTACGAAATTTTCGTACCCGATACCTTCATAATACGTACCCCTTGGGTATCTCTGCCAATATGGGATACGTCTTCCGCATGCACGCGGATTACCGTACCGTTTTCACAAATTGCCATTACGTCCTCTTCGGGGCGGATTTGCTTTAAGCCTACCAGCATGCCCGTTTTTTCGTTGAACACGCCCGCTTTAATACCTTTACCGGCGCGCGTTTGCAAACGGTAGTCTTCTACGTCCGAACGCTTACCGAAACCGTTTTCACTTACGGTAAGAACTTCTGCGCCTTCGGTAAGCACTAACATACTAACCACTTCGTCGCCTTCCGCCAGGTCCATACTGCGTACCCCTTGGGTATCTCTGCCCATAGCGCGTACGTCTGTTTCCGCAAAGCGGATACATTTACCGCCGTGCGAAGCCACGATAATTTCATCCTTACCGCTGCTTACTTCTACTTCAATTAAGGTATCCCCTTCTTCAAGCTTGATTGCAATTTTACCCACTTTGCGGATGCTTTCAAATTCCGAAAGGGCGGTCTTTTTGATAAGCCCGTTTTTGGTTGCCATAACCAAGTATCCGTCCTTAGGCGTTTCAGCGCTGCGGGGAATCACCGCCGTTACCTTTTCTTCCGCGGAAAGTTGCAACAGGTTTACCATTGCCCTACCGCGCGCGGTACGTTGTGCTTCGGGAATTTCGTATCCTTTGATTACGTACACTTTGCCAAGGTTGGTAAAGAACAGCACGTCGTCGTGCGTGGAGCAGATGAACATGCGTTCCACAAAGTCTTCTTCCTTGGGCTTATGTGCGGTAACCCCCCTGCCACCGCGGTGTTGTGCGCGGTATTCGGCAACGGGCAGGCGTTTTACATAGCCGCTGTGCGTCATGGAAATTACTACGTCTTCCACAGCAATTAAGTCTGCGTCAAGCACGTCGCCCACAGCTGCGGAAATTTCCGTTTTTCTGGGAGAAGGATAGCGTTCCTTAATTTCCAAAAGGTCTTCTTTAATAATTGCCATAATGCGCCATTCGTTGGCAAGAATATCCTTGTAATCCGCAATTTGTTCGCCAAGAAGTTTACATTCTGCTTGCAGTTTTTCCACTTCCAGCGAAGTTAAGCGTTGCAAGCGCATATCCAAAATTGCCGCCGCCTGTTTATCCGAAAGAATAAAGCGGTCTTTTAATTTTTGGGTTGCATCCTGACGGTCTTTAGAGGCTTTGATGATAGCCACTACTTCGTCAATATTCGCCAAAGCGGTAATTAAACCTTCTACGATATGCAAGCGTTCTTCCGCTTTTTCCAAATCGTAGCGGGTACGGCGGGCGATAACTTCCTTTTGGTGTGCGATATAATGCACCAAACATTCCTTTATGGAAAGAACTTTGGGTTCGCCTTTTACCAAAGCAAGTAAGGTTATGCCGTTGGAAATTTGCAAGTTGGTATGCTTGAATAAGGTATTCAAAACGACTTGCGCGTTGGCATCCCGTTTTACGTCAATTACAATACGCATCCCGTCGCGGTCAGAATGGTCTTGCACGTCCGAAACGCCGTCTATTTTCTTATCCTTTACAAGGTTTGCAATATGTTCAATCAGTTTTGCTTTATTTACGCCGTAAGGCAGTTCTGTTACCACAATGCGGCTGCGCGTGCCGTTGTTAAATTCTTCAATATCCGTTTTTGCGCGGATTACCACGCCGCCGTGCCCCGTACGGTACGCCTGCTTAATGGCAGAGCGACCCATAATAATACCACCCGTGGGATAATCGGGCGCGGGGATATACTGCATTAAATCTTCCACTTCAATTTCGGGATTATCAATGATAGCCACGGTTGCATCAATACATTCCCCAAGGTTATGCGGGGGAATACTGGTTGCCATACCTACCGCAATCCCTTCCGAACCGTTGACAAGTAAGTTGGGGAAACGTGCGGGCAGTACCGTGGGTTGCATTAAAGTATCGTCAAAGTTGGGATAAAAATCTACGGTATTTTTTTCAATTTCTTTCAGCATTTCGTTAGAAAGCTTACTTAATCTTGCTTCGGTATAACGCATTGCAGCAGCGCCGTCACCGTCCACCGAGCCAAAGTTCCCTTGCCCGTCAACCAAGGGGCAGTTGATGGAGAAATCTTGCGCCAAACGAACGAGCGCCTCGTAAACCGAACTATCGCCGTGGGGGTGATATTTACCGAGCACGTCCCCTACGATACGCGCACACTTTCTGGTGGGCTTATCCGAGGTAATTCCCAGTTCGTTCATTGAATATAAAATTCTTCTGTGTACGGGCTTTAAGCCGTCGCGCACGTCGGGAATCGCACGGGATACGTTTACCGCCATTGCATAGGCAATGAAGGAGCGTTTCATTTCTTCTTCCACGTTCATATCCTTGATCGTGGTCATTGCAAGAACCTTTTTGAATTCTTCCTTTAATTCGGGTCTTTCTTCTCTTTTAGCCACCGTTGTTCCCTCCTTATACGTCTAATTCTTTTACAAGCGTTGCGTTTTGTTCAATGAACTCACGGCGCATTTCGGGGCGTTCGCCCATAAGAACGGAGAAAATTTCATCCGCCGCCATCCCGTCTTCAATCGTCATACGGATTAAGGTACGGGTTTCGGGGTTCATGGTCGTATCCCAAAGTTGGGTTGCGTTCATTTCCCCAAGCCCTTTATAGCGTTGGATTTCCGCCTTTCTGCCGATAGATTCCAAATATTCGTCCAATTCCTTATCCGAATAAATGTATTTATCCACTTTGTTTTTAGTTACCTTATAAAGGGGCGGTTGCGCCGCGTACACGTGCCCGTGTTCCAAAACGGGGCGCATATAGCGGTAGAAGAAGGTAAGCATTAAAATACGGATGTGCGAACCGTCTACGTCCGCATCGGTCATACAAATAATACGGTCGTAACGCAGTTTGCTTTCATCACACTCGTCAAAAATGCCGCAACCGAACGCGGTCATCATTGCTTTGATTTCTTCGTTTTCCAAAACGCGGTTCATACGCGCTTTTTCTACGTTCAGAATTTTACCGCGCAGGGGCAATACTGCTTGGAATCTTCTATCACGCCCGGATTTTGCCGTACCGCCTGCGGAATCCCCTTCTACAAGGTAAATTTCGCAAAGGCTGGCATCACGGCTGATACAGTCGCTAAGCTTGCCGGGAAGAGTAGCGGATTCCAGCGCGCCCTTTCTTCTGGTTTGTTCCCTTGCCGCACGGGCTGCTTCCCTTGCACGTTGGGCGGTTAAACATTTTAATAATAATTCTTTGGTAACGGCAGGATTTTCTTCCAAGAACGTTCCAAGACCTTCGGTAATCGCCTTGCTTACGATACCGCGCATTTCGCTGTTACCCAGTTTGGTTTTGGTTTGCCCTTCAAACTGCGGTTCGGTAAGTTTTACCGAAATTACGGCAACCAAACCTTCGCGCACGTCTTCACCCGAAAGTTTATCGTCATCCTTTAATACTTTTACCGCCTTGCCTGCCTCTATAATCACGCGGCTTAACGCAGCCTTAAACCCGTCTACGTGCGTACCGCCTTCTTCGGTATTGATATTGTTGGCAAAGCCGTAAATTTGTTCGCTATACCCATCGTTATACTGCATAGCGATTTCCACTTTATTATCCCCGCTTTGCATTTCAAAGTACAGGGGTTCTTGGAACATACATTCCCTATCGCGGTTCAGGTCGCGCACATAGTGAATGATACCCCCTTCATAGCAGAAAGTATCCGTTCTTTCCCGACCTTCGCGCTTATCTTCCATTACAATAGTAAGCCCTTTATTTAGGTACGCAAGTTCGCGGAAACGGGAACGCAAATTGCTATAATCAAAATCCAGCGTTTCAAAAATTTCGCTATCGGGGAAGAAGGTTACGGTAGTACCCGTTTTATCCGCCGTACCAACCACTTCCAAACGGCGTTGGGGAATCCCCCTGTTGTACACTTGGTGATAGTGGTTGCCCTTTTGGAATACGTCCACTTCCAGCCATTCGGAAAGTGCGTTTACAACGGATAAACCTACCCCGTGCAAGCCCCCCGAAATTTTATAACCGCCACCGCCGAATTTTCCGCCGGCGTGCAGTTTGGTAAGTACTACTTCTACCGCCGAAATCCCTTCGGTATGGTGAATATCCGTGGGAATACCGCGCCCGTTATCCGAAACCGAACACGACCCGTCTGCGTTAAGAACGATGGTTACCGTATCGCAGTATCCCGCGAGAGCCTCGTCAATAGAGTTGTCCACAATTTCCTGAACCAGGTGGTGCAGCCCCCTGGAATCTGTGGAACCAATGTACATCCCGGGGCGTTTTCTTACGGGATCCAGCCCTTCCAATACCTGAATCTGGCCTTCACCGTAAGCGTTTTGAACCTTGTCTTCCATAATATCGTGCTCCTTTTTCGGAAAGCGTAAGGCGGCAAAATCCCCAAAAAAACAAAAGGATTTCACGCGCGCGCCTACGCGCCCGTATAATATTATGTTAGTATTATAACATATTTCGCGCGCGAAGGGAAGAGTTTTTTGCAAAAAAGTTTGTGAATTTTTTATTTTTTTGCGTTATTAGCCCCTGTTTTACCCCTAAAACGCGCGTAACCCCACCATTTGACCCTTTTTACCGCAAATTTCCCCATAACGCAAAACGGGGCTACCAGGGGCAAAAACAGCCATTTACCTTTTTACCGCAAAAAATCTTTTACACATACTTTTTGCTGGGGGCGCACATACTATCTTGCAAAGGGGAGATAGAACAATGGATGAAAAAAAAGAAACTTTGGATTACTTAAACGAAACCACGCACGAATACTATACGGGGGTTGCCTGCGCGTATCTGTGCGCCGCCTGCCCCTTT
>JAZRTI010000031.1:0-1745 GCA_045651955.1 Christensenellaceae bacterium
CAGAAATGGCTCGTACGTTCGAAGAAGTGGATGCTCCTAAACTCTTCCTTTCTGCCAAGAACCGCATGGGATTGGACGAACTGGAAACCCTTTTGGTAGAAACGGCTGCCCTTCCTGAGATTTCGCAGAACGATGTGATTGTGACCAACATCCGCCACTACGAAGCCTTGGTACGTGCGCTCGAATCCATTCATCGTGTACAAGACGGTTTGCTGATGAATCTTTCGGGTGACTTCGTTTCGCAAGACCTCCGCGAGTGTCTTTCGCACCTTGCTGAGATTGTGGGTGGTGCTTTCGATGTGGAAGATGTGCTTGGGAATATTTTTAAACACTTTTGCATCGGAAAGTAATTACATTTCCTAAACTGATTTACAAAGAAAGTTGCGGGTTGCGGGTTGCGTTTATGGAGGCGGAAAGTTCATTCCGTCAGGTATCCTTCGGCGCAAACCCATCGCCGTAGTAGTCATTGGTCACATGGAAGAGCATTCGGGTTGGTTTGCTCTCCTCCTCCATTCGAGAAACCTCACCCATTACGGCTACCCAACATTCCTCCTCCTTTGTAAAATCCACCTTCACGTCCCCTTCCTCGCGGAAGCCCTCTCCTTTTTCCTTACCAATTCCCGTGCCTTTCCCAGGCTGTCAACCTTTAAGATTTATCCTATACAAAGATACAAAATTTAAAAGCCGTTGTCAAGTTTTTCAAGGAAAAAATGATGAAAAATTTTGAACGGGTTTTATATATCGGTAGGCATAGGTTTGCGATGGTAAGGAGAAAACTTGAAGGTAGAAAAGCATCAGTCAATCTGAAAGCCAATGGCATCATTCATGGCATCGACTCGGACAAGGGCGGTTGCTGGAAGGTAAGTAAGGTGCCGGACATGTAACCTCACCCCCAATGAAAGTTGCGGGTTGCGGGTTGCGTTTTTATACGCAGATGATGCAGATTTTATATCACTATAATTCATCTGTATCTTTGTTCCTCTGTGTTAATTTGAAAGCCAACCCACCGCAATTTCGCCCCAAAACGCAACTTGCACCCCGCAACCCGGGGTTGCGTTTTTGCGTATTTTTTGGTTTGTGGCTACCTCTACAAGGTGTAACCTTATAAAGTATATAATATATTATTTTTTTTAAGTTATATATATAAGGTACGCATACGCACGCGGGCACGCCCGAGGAAACGCAACTTCGGGTTGCGGGTTGCGGTTGCGTTTTCACCCCCTCGGAAAAGGCGCAACCACCCGCAACCGCACCCCGAAAAACGCAACCCGCAACTCGCAACTCGCAACCCGCAACCCGCAACTCGCAACCGTTATCGGTTTCCGTTTTCCGTGCAGAACACGCTTCAACTTCACGATTTCCTTCAATCGTCTATACGTTTTACAGAAACGACTTCATGATTGAATTTTCTTTGAAAAAAAATCCCATAATACTTGACTTTCGGTTTTTAATTTTGTATCTTTGCAGTGTGAATCAGTTGATAGTTGATACATCGCCGGCAACAAGAAACTATCAGCCGAAACGCAGCACGAAAAGGAAACGTGGCACGCCACGTCCCTACAGCAAGCACAACACAACATTTTTTAATTCTCAATTTTTAATTTAAGAAAAACATGGCAAGAAACGTAACTTATTCAGTATCCCCTCGTATCAACCCTCGTGAAAAGGACGAAGCTCCGAAGTACTATGCCCACGTGCAGGCAAGTGGCGACATCAACATCCGCGAAATGAGTGAGCGCATCCAG
>JAZRTI010000032.1:0-14184 GCA_045651955.1 Christensenellaceae bacterium
CAACGAGAAATAGGAAGCGTAAACATATTCCGGATGGATGAGGTAATACTCACCACAAAAAATACCAAAGGTAACACCGTTTCCGAATACATCAGAGAAGGTTTCAAGCGACTTCTTCAAAATCGATCCTTCATGAACGATATAGAGGAGTCGTTTGGGATTGAAGTTGAGCGCATCAAAGGCTGCGAGATATGTCTTACCGCTTCCTGCGGCCGCCACAACGAGCGCACGGCTTGTACCTACTGCTCGATAGCGGTTCAGCTCTTTCAGAGCCTTACGCTGCATAAAATTGGGCTTTATGCTGCTTGCTGTGAGGTCATAGTCCATATCCCAACGCTCGATCGCGAAATTGAGCTTATTCGAAAACAGATTGATGACTTCACTATTCAAAAGATGCGTTGCCGCCCATTTGTCATCGAATTCTGCGCATGCCTGACTATACACTTCCGGCTCTCTCTCGCGAACAACCACATCCCACTCGATATTTTTGAGCAACGCGTAACGCGTGATATTGGACGATCCGATAATTACCTCATAGCAATCGTCAAACTCAAAGAGGTATCCTTTTGAGTGATAACCAAGGGTGGAATAGTGGTTATCGTGGAAGCATTCATAATCGAGATGACACTCAAAATTGCTGTGCTTGCACTGAAGCGCAAAGAAGCTTTTTATCGACTCAATGTCGGTGAAGTTCTGATATGTAGAGGTAATAATACGCCCCTGAGCACCACGTTCAATCGCCGCCTCAATATCCTTGAACAGCAGAACAAGACCAGCCCTTTTGATAAAGCTGACCGAGAACGCAAACGACTTGCATCTGCGCAGGTTGTCCTTTATTTTATCGAGGAATGTTACCTCGGTGTAATTAGTTAAAAACTGATTTGGCATATATTTTTCCCTCTTTGTAGTAGGACTATAATCTGACGACCATTCAATCGATTGTTGCCTTGATTCGATTCTTCAATCTTTCTGGAATATCATCTTCAACATCCCACATAATTGTATTTTTTTGTGCAATATCAAAGTGTAACTTTGTATCTTGCTTACACAATTGAATAACTGGCTTTCCCAGTCCCATTGCATATCCTTCTTCAAAATATGCACCGTTGTTCTGATGAGTCAAATCAACAACTACAAACTTACTATCTCGAATATGTTTAAGGAGTTCGGGAGTAATAAAATCGTTATGCTGCACTTCATCAATAAAAATTGCTATATAACCAGCATCTGAAATGCCTTTGCGTATAGCTTCTCGCAGAAGTTTGGTTTCATCTCCAAACTTCATGGCTACTAAAACGTTTCGACCATACGCTGTGTTTTTTTGCAGGATATCCACTCTGCTATATCCCTCTGGTGTAAGCGATAATTCTGTCCAAACGTCTTCATCTGTTCCATCAATATAGGTAATGTATTCACATTTCACAAGATAATCCAACATAAACCTCGCTTCGTTATCGCAATCATCTTGTTCTCGCCATGCCCATTTCTTGCTACATCCGTTCACTACGACTTCGCGCTGATCTACAAAAAGAACCGCCATTAATTCTCTAAAACCCATCGAAATTTGTTGTCCGACGTGTTTTGTTTTGTAATTGATATAAAGCAGCATGCGGTCTACTTTTTCCGAAAATGTCTTAGGATACCAGTTCTCTACTATATCATCATCCATGTGTACAGGCCGTCCGCTTACATTGTTGCCTTTATCAAATTCTTGGCGATACTGATCACATTTATCTTTGTCCATGACAGTATGATAACGATACTCATCATAGTCTTCGCTATGAAAACAGTTATAAACTAGATACGATGCCAAATGATTATAGTTAAAATCAATCTTTTTATCATACTCTCCCAATTCAAATCTGCCACAAACAGGGCACTCAAAAAAGGCCAGAAAAGAATTGTAGTTTGACGAATACGAAGCTACAGAATTACATACAGGGCATTCTTTTTGTTTGTTCATAATTGCTCCAACCCCACATTTATTGATCAATTTTTACACTAGGCACGATATCAACGATATCATCCAACTTGCAATCAAGTGCTGTACAAATCTTTACAAGAACATCACTGGATACAGTAGCGCCGTCTTTTTTCATCTTCGCAAGAGTTGTGGGACTAATACCCGCTCTAGCAGCCAAATCCTTACTCTTAATCTCGCGATCAATCATCAATTTGAACAGTTTCTTATAGCTAGCAGCCATTTCACACCTCAAATATTTAAAATATAGTATGAGTAAAGTATATCACAACTTGCGTCATAAATCAACATTATTTGCAAAAATAATTCGCGATGTTGAAATATTTTTCACTCTCGCCTATGAATAGATCCAATCAACGATATAGGCAACAATATATCAGTTCCAATATCATTAAAAGCCAACTTGGAGCTGCAAGTTCAGGCTGTTACGCAATCACTCAAGCTTTGTTACGTAGGGTGCTACGCAAGGCTATTTTACGTAAACAAAAAGCGTCGTATGTGTTATACAGAAACACGTTACAACGCTTCTTATAAAGTTATGCGATAAGGCTAGAAATAAAGTATCTGAGTGTGGCGCAGTTGGTAGCGCGCTACCTTGGGGTGGTAGAGGCCGCTAGGTCAAATATTGACCTATGTTGCTTTCTCTAAATTTTTCATAAACAAAAACTCCAGAACTATCCTAAAATTCTTAAGATAAATTACTGAACACACTTGCTCTTACAGCTGTTGCCTATCGCTAAATCATCATTAAGAAAATTTTAATCTACTTTTCCCTTCATCACCATAAAAAAAGATAGACGACTCACCAAGGAGCCACCTATCTTTTCTTCTAATGATTGCTTTTGATATTTTGTGCTACCAAAAACTGCGCTTGTCTTAAAAATAATAGTCTTGTCCGAAGACGTCGATACTTGCGTAATAGTTTCTTACAATCTCATCAATAGTATAGTCATTTTTGATCAGAATTGCCGCAGTTAGTAAACTCATTAAATCATCAGTATAGTCTAATAAGTTTTCTATCAACTGCTTTCTTGCTTCTTTATTTTCTTGAATCTTAAAAGGGTTGCTGTCGAACGATTCTAAAAACTCAGTAAATCTGTCTGGCGTAATCATGCAACATTGCTTGTAATTTAATTGATAGAAAAATAGAAAAAGTTCGTGCAATTGCACGCCGTTCATTGTTTGTAGTTCTTTTCTAACTTTGTCTTTCTTTTGTTCTAAAATTTCTTGTACTTTATCTTCCATAAATAGCTATTCCTTTATATAAATTATTTGAACAACGACAGAGCACAAAATATCATCATTCCTATATAATTTAGCGAATAATCTATGGTTTCACTTTACAAAGAAACTAAAAAAACAATACAATATAAATAAAAAATGGTCGGTACTTAAATAATATTTAATTGTTTTTAAAAATTATCTAAAAAGCACGTTATTTTAGCGTACAAAAAAATTTAAACGCGTTATAATGGGATTATAAAAACCAAAAACGATGTGTTTATAGAAAAAATTTTTGCATGAAAACCGCGCCAAAAACATTGCGAATTAAGACTTTTTTATATGATACGGATAAAAACCGATATAGAAAAATCTTAACGCGTAGAAATGATGGGCTTAATCGGTATGGGTAACAACCCCATGGTTGGCGCATCCGTTGCTTGCGCAGTAGCAGTTGAAGAAGGTATGAAAGCGTAAGCGCTTGTATTCCCTTACCCCAAAGGGGTAAATAAAACAAAATGAACCGCCGCGGCAGATTACCGCGGCGGTTTTTATTTCTTTTGGCAAGTGTGTTTTTCTTTTCCTGACGTGTTATCCTTTTCCCCAACAATGACTAAGAAAAAGGCTCCCTATTGTGTTTCTGCAATAAAAAACCGCCCTTTGCGAAAACTCGCAAGGGGCGGAAGTGTTTGCATAAAACGCTTTTATTTCCCTTTTCTTATTCGGGAAGATATGCAAGCATGGTGGTTTCCGTTTCTTTATCAAACATATGAATATGCTTAATATCAATAGCAAGATCCAAAACTTGTCCGCGGCCGGTAGTGGAACGGCTGTCTACACGTGCAATCATGTTGGTGGTATCATCTGCAATGGATTTTACAGAACCATCTTCGTTCACGTCTGCCGTATCGTGGTCCAGCGTGCAGTACAACAAGGTTTCAGCACCAAGCTTTTCTACAACGTCTACCTTTACCTTAATAGAGGTATTTTTATGTTTTGCAATAAATTCGGGGTCGTCATGAATATCGTCCGGACGAACGCCAAAAATAAATACTTTGCCGGTGTTCAATACGGAATCAATATCCTTGATTTCTGCAGCCTTTTCCTTGCTAAGGGTAATTTGTTGGTCCTTACCAAAGGAAATAACGGGGGCTTCTTTCGTACCCGTCATGGTTGCGTCAAAGAAGTTCATTTGGGGAGTTCCAAGGAATCCTGCAACGAACTTGTTTGCGGGGAAATCGTATAAGTTTTGGGGAGTATCAACCTGTTGCATAAACCCGTCCTTCATAACAACGATACGGGTACCCATGGTCATTGCTTCTACCTGGTCGTGCGTTACGTAGATGAAGGTGGTTGCCAAACGGTTGTGAAGTTTGGTAATTTCGGTACGCATTTGTGCACGCAATTTTGCGTCCAAGTTAGACAGGGGTTCGTCCAAAAGGAATACCTTGGGTTCACGAACGATTGCACGGCCAAGTGCAACACGCTGTCTTTGACCACCCGAAAGAGCCTTGGGTTTTCTGGAAAGATACATTTCAATACCCAAAATACGTGCAGCTTCCTGTACGCGGCGGTCAATTTGTTCACGAGGAACTCTTCTTAATTTCAGTGCGAATGCCATGTTGTCGTATACGGACATATGGGGATACAATGCATAGTTTTGGAATACCATTGCAATATCTCTGTCCTTGGGAACAACGTCGTTCATAATTCTGCCGTCAATGTAAAGTTCACCTTTGGAAATTTCTTCCAAGCCTGCAATCATACGCAGGGTGGTGGACTTACCGCAGCCAGAAGGTCCTACAAATACGATAAATTCTTTATCCTGAATATCCAAAGTGAAATCGGATACAGCAGTTACGCCGCCGGGATAAATTTTATAAATGTTTTTTAACTGTAAATCAGCCATGGGTTCTCCCCCTCCTTATCCTTATGTAATAATTATACTACATTACAAGCAAGGAATCAAGGCTATCCTGCACCAAAGAAAGTTCTTTTTTTTGGCAATTTTGCACAAAAAACAAAAATCCCTTCCCTTTTCCCCTTTACACGCGTGTATCTTATGTGTTATAATCGGGAAGGTAGATATTTTAAGGAGAATGCTTTTCGTTTTATGGATATCAATTTATATACGCCACACGAAAAACTGACGCGCACGTCCTTTTTGGCTATGGACGAACAAACGGTAGAAGATATCTTTGAACTTTTGAAAAAAACGCGCTTATTAAAACGCCAAACCAAAGCCGGGGAAACGATTGACACCCTGCAAGGAAAAGTACTTGCCGTGGTAAACGACTTACCTTCGGTAAGAACCAAAGCCGCACTGCAACTGGCAGTAAAAAAATGCGGGGGCAGTTTGGTATATCTTGCCACGCGTGAGGAACGGAAAAAATCCTGTGAAAGCGTATCCGAAATTTTGCTTTCCTTAGACAATTTTGCCTTTGACGGCTTTTTTATTCGCACGGATGAGGGGGTAAACTTCCCCGCCCTGGCACAGAAAATGAAAAAACCGTTAATCTGCGGACTGACCGATTTAAGAAATCCCTGCCAAACAATTAGCGATTTGTTTACCATTTGGGAAAAAAAGGGTAAACTTTCGGATTTGAAATTTGCATGGGTTGGCAGATGCTCTGCACTGACGAACAGCATGATTATCGGTGCGGTAAAATGCGGCATGTCCGTTGCCGTTGCCTGCCCTAAGGATGCCGCCCCCGATACGCAAGTTCTGAATACCGCCATGCAATACGGCGACATTTGGATAACCGAAGATGCCGCTGCGGCAGTAAAAAATGCAGACGTGGTTTATACGGACGGATTTTTTGAAGTAGAAGAATCCGAACGGTTGCGCCGCGCCAAAGAACTTTCAGACTTTGCCGTAACCGAGGAACTGATGGCACTTGCCAAAGAGGATGCGATTTTCATGCACAACCTGCCCGTTTACCCGGGATTGGAAGTCAGCGAAGGGGTATTAAACAGCCCCCGTTCGGTAATCAGCGAACAAACCGAAAACCGCGTATATGCCCTGCAAGCCATTTTATCCCTGTTTTTGAAATAACCGCCCAAACATTTACGCCCCAACCGCCAATGCGGTTGGGGCTTTTTGTTTTCGCTAATAATTCCATTCGGTGCTACCTTTTACAATCTCCGCACAAACGGTTTACCGATTATCCAAACCCAACGAATGAAAATAAATGGCATTTTTCATTACCGACGGGTGTTTTGGGTTTTCCGCAAGCGCTTTTTTATGCCATTCGTAAGCGCGCGCTTTATCCCCCAACCTATCGTAACATACGGTTAGCTGCAAATATGCGTCAATTCCACGCAAAGCAGGCAGCACAAACCCTTCCCCCACGTTTTGCCTTGTTGCTGCCTCGTACCAAAAAGCCGCCGTTTCGTATTCTTGCGTTGCAAAATACGCACTGCCCAAACGGTAACACGTTTCTGCGCGTGGCGCCCCGTACGAAAAAGAACGGTACAGCAGCGTTTTTGCACGGGTGGGGTTTCCCCCTTTCCGTTCTTCTTCCGCCAATAAATTCAGGGCGCAAATTTTATCTTCCACCCATCCGTCCTCTCGCCGCAAAAAAGCGCGAAAATGCTTTTTTGCCGTTTGCACGTATCCGTGATACAGCAGTTCACGGGCATAGTAATATTCATCTCTTGCCGAAAAATACCTGCCTTCCTTTTTCCGCTTGCGGTAAATAAGAAGATTGCGACTTCCATGTTCCCCCACGGGCAGATGGCAAATGGGCGCGTTGATGTATTCCCTGCCACTGATCGGGCAAGCGACTGCCTCGTGTACCGCCCCGGAAAAACGGTATGCGGGGATGTTTTTTAAGATACGCTCGCGAAAATACCGCAGTGTGGGTTTTCCCTTTACCATCCCCGTTTCGTAGGGCATAAAATATGTTTCAGCGCACATATGCCCTTTTAAGGCACGCAGCGTTTCCACCGTTTCTTCGGGAACCACATCGTCTGCATCCAACCACATATTATATGCGCACCGCGATAAAGAAAAGGAAAAATTGCGTGCTGCCGAAAAATCGTCCGACCATACGGTTTCATACACTTCTGCACCCAACCCTGCCGCCACTTCACGCGTGCGGTCGGCAGAACCCGTATCCACCACAATAATTTGGTCTGCAACCGAAAGCATAGGGGTTATTGCACGGGCAAGTGTTTCTTCCTCGTTTTTTACAATCATACAAAGGGCTAACGTGTTCATAATAAAATATATGCAAACACTGTGCCGCATTGCACGTTTTGCAAGCAGAAAACATAGAATATTTTAGGCGAAATTGCCGAATAAACAAAGGAGAAAACAAATATGCCTTGTAATTTTTTTCATTCCCCTTGCAGATGCCGTAGGCAAGAACTGTTAAGAAACAACCTTTGCAATCGCAGTTGCAACCGGGACTGCCCCGTTTTACAGCCGAACACGGTAGCGGTTGGCCCCCGCGGTCCGCGGGGTGTTACGGGTCCTACCGGACCTGTTGGCGGTGTAGGACCTACGGGCGCAACGGGTGCGGCTGGTTCTATCGGGCCCACCGGAGCAACGGGCGCAACGGGCGCAGCAGGTGCTACCGGGGCAACGGGTGCCACAGGTGTTACGGGCGCTACCGGGGCAACGGGTGTTACCGGGGCTATCGGTCCTATCGGCCCTACGGGTGCGACGGGTATTACCGGAGCAACGGGTATTACCGGGGCAACGGGTATCACCGGGGCTATCGGTCCTACGGGGGCAACGGGCGCAGTTGGCGCAACCGGCGCAACGGGTGCAACCGGGGCTACGGGTGCAACCGGTACCACGGGGGCTACGGGCGCAACCGGCGCTAACGGCGCGATTGGTCCCATCGGTCCTATTGGTCCCACGGGGGTAACAGGCGCAGTTGGCGCAACCGGGGCTACGGGTGCAACCGGGGCAACGGGTGCTACCGGAGCAACGGGCGCTACGGGGGCAACGGGCGCTACCGGAGCCACAGGCGCAATCGGGCTTTCGGCAGTAGCAGGGCTTGCTTCGGCATACCTTACGAACACCGCGGAACAAACGCTGACCGTGGCGGGTGAACGGGTACCTTTAACCCAAACCTTTGCGGAAAACGCAACCGTTGCAAATAACGCCCTTACCGTTAGTGAAGGGGGTACGTATTTAGTGCAATTCGGCATTACTGCGGATACCGCCGCAGGGGAAAGCGTTTCCCTGTATATTAACGGCGCGCAGCAACCGAACACAACCCTTCTTTTACCCGACGCAAACACCACCCAAAGCATTGCGGGGGTTTATACCCTTGCCGCAGGCGATACGCTGTACCTTGCCTTGAACACGGATGGCTCCCTTTCCTTACCCGCGGGTAGCACGAACGCCTATTTAACCGTTACACCCATCCACGCGTAAATCTGATTTATCCAACTCAAAAAACGCCCTAAACAAAAAGCCGCTTGCTTTCGCAAGTGGCTTTTCTTATTTCCTATCTTATTCAATTTCTATATCTTCATCAAAAAATATAGGATCGTTCAAAAAATCTATAAAAGACATTTCAAATCCCCTAGCAAGCATCATAACAGTGCTTAACGTTACCGTTTTATTTCGCCCACCCATAATACATTGCATACTTCCGTGTTGTATACCCGAAGTTTGTTCTAAACGGTATTGCGTCATATTCTTTTCTTTTAGCAAAGCCGAAATTCGCTTTGCTACCGCCTCGTTCACAGTCATTAAAATTCCCCTTGAGACTTTTTGGCAGAAGATTTACCTACCTACTGCCATTTTAACAAGCGCAACTTAATTTTATACGAAGGTTTACCTGCTTATTTGCTTGATTTTTTTTCGTAACTTTGCTAATATATGAAGGCACACCAACATAAGTGGAGATAAAATGAAAATTGCATTTTTGGGACACCGTGATTTTACGGAAAGTGAAAACGCTAAAATTATACTGCAAGATATTTTTGAAAAAGAACTGAGAGATAAACCGGTTGAATTTCTTTTTGGTGGATACGGTAATTTCGATAGTTTCGTTTACCAGCAAGCAGTTTTATTTAAGCAAAACAATATAGGCAGAGTGAAATTGTATTTTATTACGCCGTATATAGACGTTTCTTACCAGCAAAATTTTTTAGAAAGCATACGAAACAACTATGACGAAATTATATATCCACCCATAGAAAGCGCGCCAAAAAAATTTGCCATTTCGTATAGAAATAGATATATAATCACCCAAGCAGATCTTATCATTTTCTTTGTAAAACATAGTTGGGGCGGCGCCGCAGAATCTCTAAAATTCGCAAAAACAAAAAAGAAAAAATTTATCAATTTGGCAGAAAAAATATAACCCCATCCGTGATAATTAACACGGACGGGGTTTTGTTTAATATCCCTTTTTCCTTATAAATCCTTTTTATACACCGTTTCGGTGGTGGGGGTAAAACCAAAGGCTTGCATTTTGCCTTCCTCCCCACGAATTTGCAAGGCGTTTGCACCGTAATACCTTGCGGCGTTTTCCACGTAAGCAAGGATGGATTTTCCGTATCCCTTACCGCGGAAATCGGGCATCAAATATAAATGTTCTAACGTTGCTATACGGCTGCCCAAGGCATAATCGTAACACAGGGTAAAAGCGGAAAATCCCACGGGGAAATCCCCCTCCTTTACGATAAAAAAGCGGACTTCTTCACTGCGCACTGCGCGCATCAGGGTTTCGGTCATACCGCCACCCGGTTTGCCCCGTTCGGCACTTTCGTATTGCAACAGTTTGGATAGGGCGAACACGTCCTCCTCACCAAAAGGGAAAATTTCCATTAAAACTCCTTAACGTTTTGATTGCGATAGGTGGTAAAACGGAAGGTAATGCCGTTTTCTTCCATTTGCTCCCCTTCATGCGCCAAAAGGAAATCGGGGTGGGCATCCAAGTTTTCAAAGAAAACTTGCGCTTCCCCATCCGCATCCACTTTGGTTACCAAAATTTCGCTGCAATAAGGCAGCATGGTGCGGTAGAACATTGCCCCACCGATTACAAACACTTCTTCTTCCTTGGGAAGGGTTTTCAAAAGAGCAGAAAGTTCTTCCAAACTTTGCACAATTTCGCAGTCCTCCCGCTTTTCCCCACCGGGGAACAATACAATGTTTCTGCGATTTTTTAAGGGGTTACCCCCGGGAAAGGATTTTAGGGTGTTGCTACCCATAATTACCGTGGTATTTAGGGTGGTTTTACGGAAGAATTGCATATCCCCCTTTAACGAAAATAATAAATCGTTATTTTTGCCGATACCCCAAAATTTATCTACTGCTACGATTGCTTTCATTATACTGCTACCTCAAACTTCACTTTATCGGGGTTGTATTCATAATTTTCCAGTTCAAAATCGTCCACCGTGAAATCGTAAAAATCCTTTACTTCGCGCTTAATTTTAAGTTTGGGCGCGGGGTACTGTTTGCGTTCCATCACTTCTTCCAAAACGGGAATATGACGGTCGTAAATATGTGCGTCCGAAATCACGTGCACAAGTTCCCCCACCTGCAAACCCGAAACCATGGCAAACATATGCATTAAAACCGCGTACTGCATTACGTTCCAGTTATTCGCCACAGCCATATCGTTACTGCGCTGATTCAAAATACCGTTCAGTACGTTTCCACTAACGTTAAAGGTCATGGAATACGCACAGGGGTAAAGATTCATTTCATGTAAATCGTCAAAGTTATAAATGTTAGTCATGATACGGCGGGAGGAGGGATTGTTTTTTAAGTCAAACAGCACGCGGTCTACTTGGTCAAATTCCCCTTCCTTATATTTCGCCTTTTTGCCTAATTGATAGCCGTAAGCTTTGCCGATACTACCCGTTTCGTCCGCCCAACTATCCCAAATGTGCGAATGTAAATCGTTTACGTTGTTGGACTTTTTTTGCCAAATCCAAAGAAGTTCGTCCACCGCGGCACGAAAATTGATTTTTCTTACGGTTAAAATGGGGAATTCTTCGGCCAAATTATAGCGGTTTACCACCCCGAATTTTTTTACGGTGTGCGCAGGCGTTCCGTCCAGCCACTTGGGGCGTACGGGCATATCCTTATCCGAAAAGCCGTTTTTTATAATATCTTTGCAGTTTTCAATAAAAACCACGTCTGCCTTACTCATGATGTTCCCCCCTTTTTTCATCTAAATAGGTTGCCAGCAAATCCGCGGCGTGCAACAGTACCGCAAGCGGATATTTTTCATACGCAGTAGAAGCGGAAAAACTGCCCCCTTTTACGCGCGCATCAAATCCGCCCATATGCCAGTTAATCGCCATTGCCTCTTCCGCGGTTAGGCGCATATAGTTTTGCACGATAAACACGGATTTTTCCCCGTGCCCATACGGATATTTTTCATCCACGGCGTAGTACGGCTTTTTTACCCATTCGCCGTTTTCCTTTACGTTGCGCATTTCGGTTTTATAGGTATTCGCCTTGCATACGTCGTGCAAAAGCCCGCAAATTGCCAATGTTTCCATAGAATACGGCGCGTTTTCGGACTTTGCCATGGTAAGTAAGCGCTGAAACACGTTATAACTGTGTTCACAAAGCCCCCCTTCGCACGCCAAATGAAATTTGGTAGAAGCAGGCGCGGTGAAAAAGTCGCTTTCCTCCAAGTAGGCAATCAGATTTTCCACCCCTTCGCGCTTTACGTTTGTACGTAAAGCGGCAATAAAGTGTTCTTTCATTATTTATCCCTCCTTTTGCCCTTCGCGTGGGCGTTTGGGCGGTGGATTTCCGGGCATTTGATGGAATACACATTCCAAATTCCCGTTAAAAAGTTTGCGTTTTTTTGTGGATTTTCTGCCGAAATCCCGTTCAAAATCCGCGTAAGAAGTCAGGGTGTACGCGCTCCAATCGGGAAGGGCAGAAAACATTTTGCCGTAATCGCGCATCAAGGCGGAAATTTCCGCATCTTTTAATAACCGCTCCCCGTACGGGGGATTCGTTACCATTACCCCATAGCGCGTGTGCGAAGAAAATTCGCGCATATCCCGCGTTTGCAGATGAATTACATCTGCCACCCCAGCGGCTTTCGCGTGAACGCGTGCAAGCGCAATTTGTGATGGATTAATATCGTACCCTTGCACGGAAATTTCCCTATCCCTTTTCATTTCGCTTTCCGCTTTTTCTTTCAAAAGCACAAACGGGCGGGAAACCTCCTCCCCCCAGGAAAGGAAGTCAAACATTCTAAAATACCCGGCAGGTACGTTTTTTGCAACCAAGGCTGCCTCTATCGGGATAGTTCCGCTACCGCAAAAGGGGTCCACCAGCACTTTATCCGGATTCCAAACCGAAAGGGAAAGCATTGCGGCGGCAAGCGTTTCCTTTAAGGGGGCTTCCCCCACCAAAGTACGGTATCCGCGGCGGTGCAAACCTTCCCCACTGGTATTCAAACAAAGCATCACTTCGTTTTTATACAGGAAAAATTCAATCCCGTACCGCGCGCCCGTTTCGGGCAAAACCACCTTTCCCGTTTTTTCCGTTAAGCGCGCACAAATTGCCTTTTTGATGATTTTTTGGCAAGCGGAATATGCAAACAGTTCGCTTTTTACCGCTTTACCGCTGACAGGCATTTGTGCATTCCACGGCAAATATTCTTCTATGGGAATTTCCTTTACCCCATCAAACAATTCGTCAAACGTAGTGGCGGAAAACTTACCCAGCACAACGAACACTTTGTTTGCCGTACGCAAATATAAATTGAGTAGCGCGATATCCTGCACGCGCGCGGAAAATATAATTTTTCCGTTTTCCGCTTTTAAGTCGGGAAAGCCCAACTTGGATAGTTCGCGCAAAGTAACCGCCTCTATCCCAAACGCGCAAGTTACGCATAACGTTACATAAGTATTCATAGATACTATTATACGACAAATACGCGCGTTTGGCAAGCGCGTTTTGAAAAGTAAATAAAAAGTTTTTTCTGCTAATAAAAATTTTTTTATTTTTTTTGTAAAAACAGTTGACAACCTGCTTTTCCTTTGATATAATCAAATTACAAAAATGATAACGATTATCAATTTATAAAAAATCAAAGGATTGCGGATAATGAAAAACTTTTCCAGACAGCGACAAGTGGTTTTGGAAACCTTGATAGCCAATCCCGTACATCCCACGGCAGAAGAGTTGCACGTTTTGGTAAAAGAAAAACTGCCCGGCATAGGTATTGCTACGGTATATCGCAATTTACGTGCCTTGGCAGAAGCCGGTGTAATTTTACGGTTGGATGGTGAGGATACCGAACGGTACGACGGCAACCCCAAAGACCACGCACATTTTTACTGCGAAACCTGCAAGCGCGTAACGGATATTTCCTTACCCACCGCTTGTATTACCGCCTTAAAAAAAGTACAAAACAGTCCCTTTCAGCTGACCTTTAAGGGTATATGTAACAGCTGTGAGAAATAAAAAAGCCTTACAAACAGGCAACTAAATAAAAAATTATAAGCGCTGAAGCGCGAAAGGAGAAAAGATTATGAAAAAATTTGTTTGCCCCATTTGCGGATACGTTCACGAAGGCGACGTTCCCCCCGAAGCATGCCCCGTTTGCCGTGCAAAAGGTTCTACCTTTAAGGAAATGGCAGGCGAAAAAGTTTGGGCTGCCGAACACGTTGTTGGCGTTGCACAAGGCGTACGCGAAGATATCATTAAAGATTTACGCATGAATTTTGAAGGGGAATGCACCGAAGTTGGTATGTATCTGGCTATGGCGCGCGTTGCTCACCGTGAAGGCTACCCTGAAATCGGTTTATACTGGGAAAAAGCTGCGTTTGAAGAAGCAGAACACGCTGCAAAATTCGCTGAACTTTTGGGCGAAGTGGTTACCGATTCCACCAAACGCAATTTGGAAATGCGCGTAGACGCAGAAAACGGCGCAACCGCAGGCAAATTTGACTTAGCAAAACGTGCAAAAGAACTTGGCCTTGATGCAATTCACGACACCGTACACGAAATGGCACGCGACGAAGCACGTCAT